>JADZDJ010000118.1 GCA_020851115.1 Pirellulales bacterium | reverse complement strand
TGGCATCAACGAACGAATGGAGCGATGCGCTTGAATACGTTGCAATCAGCGACGTGGGGATGCGTCGCGCCAGTAACCAAGATGCCCACGCCGAAGTGATCGCCCCCGACGCCGAGCATTGGATTCGTCGCGGACATGTGTTCGTCGTTTGTGATGGTATGGGAGCCCACGCAGCTGGCGAGCTAGCCAGTAAAATGGCCGTTGACGGCATTCCACACACATACCTAAAGCTTGCCGATCGGCCAGCACCGGATGCGTTGCGAAAGAGCATCCAAGAGACGAACCACCAAATCTACTCGCGCGGGCAGGCGAACGCGGATTTTCACGGCATGGGCACGACGGCCAGCACGCTAGTGTTGTTGCCGCATGGGGCGCTTGTGGCGCATGTTGGCGATAGTCGTGTTTATCGACTTCGCGGCAAGCGGCTTGAGCAATTGACGTTCGACCACAGTTTAGTTTGGGAAATGTCCGCTGCCGGCCAAGTGCCGAAGGATTCGATCCCTCCCTTCGTGCCAAAGAACGTTATCACGCGGTCATTAGGGCCTCATCCTAACGTGCAGGTCGATTTGGAAGGGCCGTATCCGCTCGAAATCGGCGACACCTTTTTACTCTGCAGCGATGGACTAACCGGCCAAGTCAACGACGAAGAAATCGGTGCGATTTTACAATCGCTACCGCCCAAGGAGGCGGCGCAGGTCTTAGTCGATCTGGCGAACCTGCGCGGCGGCCCAGATAACGTTACCGTTGTTGTCATTCGCGTACAGCAGCCGCTGCTTACCGCGGCCAGCGGGTATCAAATTGAGCCGCTGGTGTTGAATGGCGACGTCGAATCGCAACCGGAAAACGACGCGGCGGTAAAAAATTTGAGTGTGAACCTATGGGTTGCCGCCGTCGTCAGCCTCGTGATTGCCATGGGGCTGGGGATCGCGCAGCTTCAGGTTGGGGCGTTTGCGGCATTGGTTGTGGCAATCGCCTTAGGATTGATCGGCTGGTTGCAGCGGATTTCGCCGACCGAACGAAGACCACAATTCTTATCGCCGGACGCGCGAATTGGCCGAGGGCCTCATGCGACTGTCGATTGCGAACCGGACGAGAAGTTGGTGCAGGAACTGTTGTCGATCGTCGAGCAACTCCGCGATGCCGCCGTCGAAGAACAATGGTCGATCGCCTGGCACGAGTACACAGCTTGCATTACTCGAGGAAAGGATGCGGCGGAGCGAAAGGACTACGGTAACGCCGTGCGAGAATATGCCTCGGCATTACGGCTGATGATGAATCAACTCCGTAGCCAGCGTGCGAAACGGAGCAATCGTGGTGACTCGGTGATTTAATGTACTTGGTTCGGTTGTCGTCGTAGAACACCATCGACAGAGCGCCACTCCGCGAACCACTGTTCCAATCATGAATTCACGAGCGGTAGAGAGTATTGCGCAATATAACCAGGAAATAGGGCATTTCTATCGTCGAGACCTACTTCCATTCATAGTTGATCATTTCTCCGCCCTACTCATGCACCCGCATCCGTACGCTCATCGGCCGCACGGTGGGTAGTCTGTCAATCGTAGAGAGCGCCGCCTGCACGTTTCCTTCGGTGGCCTCATGGGTCATAACGACTAGCGGCACAAACCCATCGTCAGTTCGCTCTGCATCGTGCTGAATCAGAGCCGCGATGGAAATCTCGTGCTGGCCGAGGATGCCGGCGATTTCGGCAAGCACACCTGGTTTGTCGCCGACGATGAAACGCAAGTAATTTCGACATTTCGACTGGTTATAATCGAGAATTCTCACGCCGGTGCCTTGGTTAGACCAAAGCTCAAGGTGGCGAAAAGTCGTTTGTGCTCGACCGGCAACCATGTCGATCATGTCGGCCACGACGGCCGAGGCCGTTGGCATCTGGCCGGCGCCTTGGCCGTGGAACATCAGCGGTCCGACCGCGTCGCCACTGACGCGAATCGCGTTGAACGCCCCGCGCACTTCTGCCAGCGGTTGGCCAATTTGGACCAGCTTCGGCGAAACGTCGAGATGCACTCCGCCGTTTTCTAACTGCGCTACCGCAATCAATTTGATCCGAAATCCCAGCTCCTTGGCATATCGCAAATCGGACGCATCTAGGCCGTCGATGCCGCGGCGGGGAATGTCTCGCCAATTCACCCGCGCGCCAAACGCCAAATGTGCCAGAATCGCCAACTTTTGCGTGGCGTCGCTGCCATCCACGTCGAGCGTCGGGTCTTCTTCAGCAAATCCCTGTCGCTGGGCTTCTTTGAGCGCTGCAGGATAATCGGCGCCTTTTTCCTCCATTTGCGTCAGGATGAAGTTGCTTGTGCCGTTGAGGATGCCACGTAGCGATTCTATTTGGTTTGCCGACAGGCACTGGCTGATGTTGGCGATGATGGGAATGCCGCCGGCAACAGCCGCCTCAAACGCGATGCACAAATCGAGCGCCCGGGCGCGGTCGAAAATCTCCGGTCCATGCTCGGCTAGTAGTGCTTTGTTCGCCGTCACGACATCTTTGCCGCTGGCGAGCAATTCCAGCATGATTTCACGCGCCACTTCCAGACCGCCGACGAGATGGGCAACGACTTTGATCTCCGGGTTCCGCGTGATGCGGCTCAAATCGGTCGATAGCACGCCGGGTGGCAATTTCATGCCGCGTGCTTTCATTTCGTCGCGCACGACGACCGATTCGAGAACCAACCGCTGTCCAGCATGCCGCGCGGCGCGATCACCATGTTCTAGGAGCAGTTTGGCGACGCCGGTACCGACGGTTCCCAGGCCAACAATGGCAACTTTGGTTTGGTCCATGATGGATTGCGTCCACAGTCTCAATATGGCACAGAAAGTAGAATCTCGAATGCTAGAATGCAGCCTATCAAGTAGTCAATATGCTGGCCATATGGGTATAATTATGCGTTACACAGATCGTCATTTCGCGTGCTGGCAACAAAGGAATTATGGACTCTACCTCACTCGGCTTCCTCAAAAAACTTCTCGAAACTCCCAGCCCCTCCGGTTATGAGCGACCGATTCAAGATGTGGTTCGCGACTATGTTGCGGACTTTGCCGATAAGGTAAGCACCGACCTGCACGGCAATGTGATTGCCGTGAAGAACGCCGCTGCGCCGCTGCGGGTAATGCTTGCCGGGCATTGCGATCAGATTGGCATGCTGGTGCAGTTTATCGACGCTGAGGGATTTCTCTATTTGCAAACGATCGGCGGCTGGGATCCGCAGCAGTTGGTCGGCCAGCGCATGACCGTGTGGGCGGCCGATGGACCAATTGCAGGGGTGATTTCGCGCAAGCCGATTCATTTGCTCACCGAAGAAGAGCGCAAGCAAGTGGTGAAGCTGAAAGATCTGTGGCTCGATATTGGGGCCAAGGACAAGGTTGAGGCGGAAAGCCTGGTGAGCGTCGGCGACCCAGTTACGTTGCAGCTTGGCTTTCAACCCATGCGGAACAATTTTGCGAATTCGCCGGCGATGGATAACAAATGTGGATTGTGGGTCTGCGTCGAGGCGTTGCGGCGGGCAAGCCGGAAGAAGTTGAATTGCGCATTATATACTGTTTCGACGGTGCAGGAAGAAATTGGCCTGCGCGGAGCCCAGACCAGTGCCTATGGCATCAATCCTCAAGTAGGCATTGCGGTCGATGTCACCCACGCGACCGATTGCCCGACCATTGAAAAGAAACAAGAGGGTGATAAATGCCTTGGCCGTGGGCCGGTCATTTATCGCGGTCCAAATATGAATCCGCGCGTGGTCGATCGACTCATTGCCGCGGCAAAGGCCGGCGAGATCGCGTTTCAATTGGGCGCGATGGGCCGGGCGTCTCCCACGGACGCAAGCACGATACAAACGAGCCGCGCCGGTGTAGCCACCGGTTTGGTCAGCATTCCCAACCGTTACATGCATAGCGCGGTCGAGATGATCTCGCTCGACGATATCGATCGCGCGGCCGATCTGCTGGCGCAGTTTGCGGCCGGATTGACTGGCAACGACGATTTCACGCCGTAATGGCGTGAGACTCGCGAATTCGACTCTGCAACCTCGCGCTGCTCGCTGAGGCAATGTTCGATCCCATCTCTTAACTTTCTCTTCTACATTCGAAAAATAGCAACTGATGTCATTCTAAAGAGTTGGGAAAGTGACTGAAGCGGCGAAGCTTCCGGTCAACAAGCTCGACGATGACGATTGCTCGCCGCATCACGAGCACGTTACAAGCTAAGCGTTCTCCCTTCAACGGCCAGTGCGGCTTCCTTGATGGCTTCTGATAGCGTCGGATGGGCATGGCAGGTGCGCGCAATATCTTCACTCGTTGCGCCGAAGGCCATGGCGGCGGCAGCCTCGGCAATCAGGTCGCCGGCGCGCGGGCCGAGAATGTGGACGCCCAACACGCGGTCGGTTGCTTGGTGCGCGAGAATTTTCACCTTGCCATCGACGTCGGCCAGTGTGCGGGCGCGGCCGTTGGCGCGGAAGGGAAAGACACCTTTGCGGAACGGCGTGCCGTCCGACAAGAGCTGATCTTCCGTCTTGCCGACGGCAGCGATTTCTGGGTGCGTGAAGACGACCGCGGGCACCAAATCGTAATTCACATGAGAGTAACCGGTAACGATTCCTTCGACGCACGCGACGCCGTCTTCTTCTGCCTTGTGGGCGAGCATCGGGCCTGGGATGCAATCACCGATGGCATAAACATGCTGGGCTGCTGTTTGGAAATGATCATTCACTGGAATGCGGCCTTTGCCGTCGAGTTTAATGCCGACCGTTTCCAAGCCCAAGTCTTGCGTGACTGGCGTGCGGCCAACGGCGACAAGCACGCGGTCGCACTCGATCGGCTCCGCGTCGGCGCATTGTACGAAGCACATGCCGCGCTGCCGATCGAAGGCGGCGCTGGTGACGCGCATTCCCAGGCGGAACTCGATGCCCTGTTTCTTGAACAGTCCCAATGCCTCAGTGGCAAGTTCACTGTCGCTGCCCGGCAAGATGCGATTGAGGAATTCGAGCACTACGACTTTTGATCCCAATCGGTTCCAAACCGAGCCGAGTTCCATGCCAATATAGCCGCCACCAACCACCACCAACCGTGGCGGCACTTCGCGGTACGATAGTGCTTCGCTGCTTGTACCCACCCGGTCGCCATCCAATTCGATGCCCGGCAGACTCGCTGGCATGCTACCGGTGGCGATGATGATGTGCCGACCGGCAAGTTGTTGCACGGCACCGTCAGCCGCCGCCACCGAAACTTGCCCTGGCCCGGTGATTCGACCGCGCCCAGCATAGTGCGTAATCTTATGCTTGCGAAACAACCCTTCGATGCCCTTGCAGAGCGTTTCCACAATCCGCTCTTTCCGTCGCAGCATCGCAGCCAAATCTAGCTCGACTCCGGCGACCTTGACGCCGTGCTCGATGAGCTTTTCCTTTGCCTCTGCAAATCGTTCGCTCGATTCGAGCAGGGCTTTGCTCGGAATGCACCCGATGCGCAGGCATGTGCCGCCGAGTGTCGTTTCCTTTTCAATGCAGGCGGCATTCAATCCAAGCTGCGCCGCTCGAATGGCCGCGATATAGCCGCCAGGCCCTCCGCCGATGACGATCAAGTCGTGTTGTACCATGCCCAGTTGTAGCCCTTGCGGTGTCCGTAAATCTGCGGTGTTTCGTTAAGAGTGCAAACATTCTAAGGGGAATCCTTTCCCCTCGTAGAAATTGGAAATTCAAACGTTGGCGTGGAAGTGCGCATTGCCGCCGTGCGACCATGGCAAAGCCAGGCAAAACGCCCAACTATTTCTTCTCCGAAGCCGGGGTGGATTCACCGTTCGGTTTGGCTGAGTCTTTGCCGGCTTCGATCAACGATTCCGCGCCGCTCTTCACGGCACCGGCCGCTTCTTTGCCTCCCTCAATCAGTTCACCGCCGACCTTCTCCATCGACTCGCCAACTTTTTTCAACTTCTCTTTGGCTTCTGAACCCTTTTGGTTTTCGCAGCCGACGACAAACAGTCCGAGACAGACCAGCATCAACACCGTCACGAGCTTTTTCATGATTTTCCCTTTCTTAAACGAAAGACTGTCAAAAAAACGGCTCATCGCAACGAATCGCATGCGCTGAGACTCCTATAATTTAGTGCATCCGATGGAGATCCCGATACCCACCCAAAACCGTTCTTGGCCTGCCGGTACAGCTTGCCCAACCGTCACAACCCCTTGGTGGAACGCAAGTGCCGATGCCGCCAGAACGATCGCGTTAATCCGACCGCCAGGCACAATCCGACTCAAAAAATATGGCAGCGTTGTTTTTCTTGGCGCCGCTTTGCCTAGTTCCCTTCGGGCCGCAACTGCCTGGCGCTTTCCATCTGCCGACAACGATTTGCCATTCCCTGGATATCCTGTTGACATTTCCTCGTTTCTCGGAGACCCGCCGATGCGATACCTTTCTGCTTTCATCGTTCTCTCCGCCCTGTTGACGGCTTCGCAGTCGCTCGCACAGCAACCGGCAAGCCCTCGACTTGCGGCTGCCGATAAGTCAACGACCACCGGCGCGCTGCATGTGATTTCTCCTGGCGAAGTAACCGCCACCCCTGAGATGTGGTTCTACGAGCAACAACTTCGCCGCTACGACGACCCAGCGATCGCCTTTCGCTCCATCTCGGCTCAAAAGGCCGCCGAGCGCCGCGCCCGGTTGGCTGCCATGAAGTGGTACGGCCTGTCGAACAGTCGCCCGCAAGCGAGCATCGACATCGTCCACGGCCCCTATTCGCCTCGTTGGGTCAGCGGCGGCTATCAGCCCTATCAGTGGTCTGGCCCGGTGGGAACCTCTACCGTGGTCGTGCCGATTCAGCGGTAGTCGGATCACCGCCGCCGATTCACCATCCGAGGTCGACCTACCCAAACAGATCCATCACCGCTTTGCCCTTGCCGTCTTTCGTGGCATAGAACGGGCGCTGTTCGATTTCAAATGCCGTTTTGGGAGAAATGCCCATCGCGGTAAAGATGGTCGCATGCATATCGGTCACGTCGATTGGATCTTTGGTCACCATGCAGGGACGCTCTGGCGCGGTTTCGCCGTAAAGGTGGCCGCGTTTGACGCCACCGCCGAACATCAGCACGCTGCTGGATCCGGTAAAGTGGCGGTGCAATCCGTATTGAACCATTTCGTGCAATTTGTCGGTCTTGGCTCGCGATTGATCTTTCGCCGAGCTTCCCGGCACTCCTTCGATCATCATGTCGCGGCTGAACTCGCTGGCGAGCACCACCAGCGTGCGGTCCAACAGGCCGCGCTGTTCGAGGTCTAGAATGAGCTGCGCTACCGGCCGGTCGATCTCCGACTTCATCCGCTTGGCGGTCGTGTGACCGTTTTCGTGCGTGTCCCAATGGATGAATGGGATGTACTCGGTGGTCACTTCGACGAACCGCGCACCGGCTTCCGTCAATCGCCGCGCCAGCAGGCAGCCAAGGCCGAAGCGGCCGGTGTTATATTTCTCGTAGCTTTCCTTTGGCTCCAACGATAGATCGAAAGCCTTGGCCTCGGACGAACTGAGCAAGCGATGGGCGTTTTCCATCGAACGGACCATCGACTCCTGCTGAAATTCGCTTCCATATTGGCCCAACGGGCTTTCCTTGACCAATTCCTGGAAGCGATGGTGCCGGGCCGCGAATCGCTGCGGAGTCATGCCCTTCGGCGGGCGGACCGCGGCGATTGCCTGATCGGGATACGGCAACAGGAAGGGGCCAAACTCGCTGCCGAAGAAGCCGCCGGTGTGAAACGCCTTCAACTCCTCTTTTTCGCCGATGTCCTCAAGTCGTTGGCCGACGTCGATGAACGCCGGAATGGCCTCGTTCCGCGGGCCGAGCACCTTTGCAATCCACGCTCCAAGATGCGGCGCGGCGACCGTTTGCGGCGGCACATAGCCCGTGTGCCAATGGTATTGATGCCGCGAGTGCAGAATGTGTCCCAAGTCGGGCTGGAAGTGCGAACGGATCAACGTGCCGCGGTCCATCACCTTCGCGATATTTTCCAGCCCTTCGCAAATCTTGATGTTATCGACAGCCGTGTCGATCGCCGGGAAAGTGCTCATCACTTTTTCGACTTCCAATCCTTTTTCAAACGGCACGTATCGCTTGGGATCGAAGGTATCGGGCGCTGCCATGCCACCGGCCATCCACAGCAAAATAAGGGTATCGGCCTTGGCCTGAGGATGCACAATACCAGCCGATTGGCTGGCGGCAAGCAGGCGAGGCTCTCCCATGGCAGCGGTTGCTAGCGCCGCGGCAGAGGTGGCTTTGAGAAAATCACGGCGAGTGAGGTTATCCATCAAGCACCGATGGGGGTTATTTTACCAACTGAAACTCCGGCAAGACAAAGATGCACCACATCAAGTCGGCCAGTCCGTCGTCGGTCATGGGGTTGCCAGTAATCTCTCGGCCGGTGGCCAATTCGTCTTGGTTCGGATGACGGCCTAAAGCGGCAACGTACAGCGCATCGACCGTCTCATCGGCTGAGCGCGATGGGTTTTCATCCTGTAAATGGGTCACGCCCTTGGCCAAATAGTCGGCCATCATTTGGCCGTTGGTCAGATCGAGGGCTTCGAGCATGCTCAGATCCTCTGGACGGGTCGTGACGACCTGATCGCGGTTTGGCCGGCCGAGCGAGCGCATCAGCAGATCGGATGCCACCAGCGACGAACGAACGGGCGTCGTTCCGCGGCCGGAAAAGCTGGCGGCGGCTTTCGAGGGCGTCGTGCCAGTGATTTGCCACACCGCGTCGATAAATTGCTCGGCCGTCATTCGCCGAGCAATCGGGCCGCGAAAGACCGGACCTTCGCTGCGATTGGGGTCTGGCGGCGGCACGCATTTCGCCTGATAGATCTGCGACTTGGCGATTTGGCGCAGCAATTGCTTCATATCGTACTTGTCGGTCACCAGTTCGCCCGCGAGATATTCCAGCAGATCGACGCTCCAAGGGTCGCCGTCCATTGCATCGACCGGATGAACGATCCCGCGGCCCATCAAGCGGTGCCACAGGCGGTTGACCATGGTTCGCGGCAGTCGACCGTTGCGCGGATCGGTGATGAGGCCGGCGAGTTGTTCCAGCCGCTCGGCTCGCGGCTTGCCGGCGTCGATGCCGCCCAGTTCGCCAAACAAGAACGCCGGCGTTGCCGTCTTGCCTTGCGGCACGTCGCAGCGGGTGAGTTCCATCGGCCGATCGGCGGTAACTGCGGCGAGATTGTAAGCGTCGGCCAGTTTCCATTCATTGATAAAGCTGTCGTGGCACGAAGCACACTTCAGATTGATTCCCAGAAACACCTGCGCCACGTTTTGCGAGAACTGCATCTCGGTCACCTGGCTGGCGTTCACGTTGCCGCGCCACTTGATGCCTTTGATAAAGCCTTCCGACTCGGGCGATGGGGCGATCAACTCGCGCACGAACTGATTGTACGGCATGTTCTTCCGCAGCGCATCGTAGAGCCAAGAAGTGATTTGCTTGCGGCCGCCGTCGATGTAGCCGGTGCCGGTGAAATCGTTGCGCAGCAGGTCGCACCAAAACGTGAACCAATGGTCGGCGTAATCGACGTCGCGCGACAGCAATTCGTCGATCAGCCGGTCGCGCTTGTCGGGTGATTGATCGGCCAGGAAGGCTTGCAACTCCGCAGGCTTCGGCAACAGCCCGATGAGATCGAGATAGACGCGGCGCGCGAAGGTCGCATCATCGACCGGCGGCGGAAACGAAACGTTGTTTTCAGCGAAATTGGCTTCGACGATGCGATCGATCGGGTGCGCGTGGTCATTGCTCGGCGGCGGTACTGCCGGCTTGGTCAGCGCCAGCGGCAGCGAGGTGCTATGCTGGCTAGCAAAGGTGAAGCCCTCATCGTAGGCGGCTCCCGCGTCGATCCAGCGGCGCAGCAATTCGACTTCTTCAGGCCGGAGCCGCTCTCCTTCCGGCGGCATCTGCTCGTCGGGGTCTTTCGACGTGACGCGGGCGATCAACACGCTCTCGCCGCTTTTGCCGGGCGCGACCGCTTTCGACTTGAGCAGCGAGGCGCGCGTGTTCATCGAGAAGTCTCCCTCTTGCATACGGCCGATGTGGCATTTGCCGCAATGGGCCTTCAAGAGCGGGGCAATCTGATGGGCGAAGTCCACGGGTTTGCCCGCTTGGGCCTTGGACTCGGCCGCGGGTAGCGAGTCAATCTCGTCGGCGCGCAGCAGCGAAAGCAGTGCAACCAGGGCAATCGAGGCGATGAAAACACGCGGCATGAGTGGAGAGCAACGAAGGAAGGGGGAGCGCGTGGAAACGTGCTTGTATTGTACGCGGCTCAATCCGCCGCTGTCTATGTTTCGCCGAGGCCGGTCAGCGCATCGAAGGGGTCGGGAGTGGGTGTGGCGAGAGTCTGTCCAGGGGAGTGACGTCAACGCCCGCACCGACTCCCGACTCCATTGGCCCTGCTGTTGGTTTATCTCGGGGAATTTGCAATGGGCGTCATCGTGTGATTTCGGAAAAAATATTTTTGTGGTGGAAATGAAGGAGCGGGAGAAGTGCGGTTTTTTCCGGGCGCCGTGAAGATTTTCGCGGAATTCATTTCCGGTTCATTTCCGGGGGGGTGTGCAAAAAAAACGGCGGGCGGAAGCGAAATGGATCGAGAAATTACGAGTGTTTTTGAGGTTTGAGGCGTGGCGAGGGTCGATGGAAAATAAGGGGGTGGTCCGCGGAGAAGGTTCCGGCGGAAAGGCTCATGGCGATGTTCGGCGGCGAGAATCGATTGGGCGCCACAGCAGTGGCTGTTCGGTGAATCTTGAAAATAATTGATCCGATGTACACTGGCTTAAGACAGTATACAGGCGTTCCAAGGCGTGTCAAGGGGCCTGGGAGGATCTTGGGGCAAGAAGGCGGTAAGGTTACGAGGTGTTCAACCGATGGCTCCGGGAATTGCGAAGCGTCTGGACTCAGGAGGCAAGCGGTCGAGGCTGCGTGCAGGGTCGGGCGACCTGCACGCAACAAGGCCGGTTTGGACGCTTGTCGCCGCCATCGGCGATTCCGAACGAGCGCGGCTCGCTCGGACTGCGCAGGACGGGTTACGGTCGCAGATCGACGCATACCAGGTCGCCATCGGCATTGCGACAGTAGACGCGGCCGTGGCTGAGAACCGGAACCGTCCAGCATTTGCCCTCGATCGCGCGCGCTTTGGCGGTGGGCTGGAACGCTTGGGAATTGGCCGGAGCGATGACCAGTTCTCCGTCGTCGCCGAGCACGATCAATTTGTCGTCGGCGATCATGAGTGAGCCGCAACCCAATCCGCGGTGCTTCCATTTCACGTCGCCGCTGGCGGCATCGAGGCAGACCAGTTCGCAATTCCGGCGGTTGTGGCTATTGCCATCGATGCCGTACAGGTAGTTATCGTACAGCACGCAATTGGCCATGTGGTTGCTCATGTTTTTGTTCTGATAAACGCGCTCCAGAACCAGCCCTGCTTCTGTTTTTTCCGGTAGAGAGCCGGCGGCAGGAGCAAGCCGAAACATCACGCAACCCGCATTGTAGCCGGTGGAGATGAAAATCGTGTCGTCGTCGACGATTGGCGTGGTCGCGCTGGTGGCGAAGGAGGTCTCCCATGCTTGCTTGGCGACTTCCTTGCCGTCGGCGGCATCGACGATGAGCAAGTATTCATTGTTGAGCACAACCACCAAGAGTTTCTCGCCGCGGCGCAGGATGGCCGGCGAGCCGTAGCCCGGCTCGTACTTGTCGGTTTTCCAGCGCAGCTCCCCCGTGTTGCGATCTAGCGCGCAAGTGCGGCCGGCTTCGACGAGCAGCGAATCTCCCAGCACGCGCGGCGAACAAGAGAAGCCCCACGTCGGCATTTCGACACCGAGCAAGTCTTGCAGTTTCACCGACCAAAGGACCGCTCCCTGGGCGGCGTCAAAGCAAAACAGATGCCCTTCTTTGCTATGGGTGTAGACCCGGCCTTCGTGAATGGTGGGCGTGGCGGCAGGTCCGCCCTCGTGCAGGTTATCGACCAGCTTGCAGGGATAGGAATGCTTCCAGATCTCCTCGCCGGTGTTGGCATCCAGGCAGTAGACGGTGTCGTCGTCACCGCGATGCCCCAGCGTGTAGAGCCTGCCATCGGCAATCGAAACCGAGGAAAAACCGGTGCCGACGCTGGCTTTCCAAAGCTGCTTCGGACCGCCGTCTGGCCATGTATCTTGCCAGCCCGTTTCGCGCGAGATACCGCTATGTTCCGGCCCGCGCCAATTGGGCCAGTCGTGGCCGGTGGCGTATGAACGGTTCGATGCCGTTGTTTGAGGCGACTCGCTGGCCGCTTGCTCGCAACCAGCGGCAGCGACGAGGCAAACAACGGTGCGGCAAACGGCGCTGAAGCGCTGACTTCTTATACATCGCATGATCGAAGGGCGATCTCGACTTGAACTGTGGAAAGGGGTCGGGAGTCGGTGCGGAGGAAAACGAGAACCATGGGACTGGTCTTCTTCCGCACCGACTCCCGACCCCGGCGATGACAACCTTAAGCAGCCTTGCGACGGCGGATGGCATAAGCCAACGCCGGGATCGAAAGACCAACCAACAAAAGACTGGCCGGTTCAGGTAAGCAACCGAAATGGATCTCGTCGGGGACCGAAGCCTGAATTCCATCGGTGCTGTTGAAAACCGCACCGGTTCCCGCGTTGTATGGATTAAATCCAGGTGAAGCACCGGAGGGGTCATAAGTACCCCAGTACAGCAACGCAGGAACAGAAATCTCAGTCAATTTGACATTGTTTTGATCCCTGCTGGAGATCGAACCACCGAAGGCGTCCGGTCCTAAAACCTGGTTTCCAACGCCGTAGACCACACTCGCGGCGTCAGTCGTGTTTTGACCGCCAAACGCCTGCCAGTTCGGTGAGGCAAGTGCAAGTCCGCCGAGTGTGAAACCAGTGCCGAATTCGCCTTCCACATCCAAGCCCTTTGGCTGCGAGGATTTTCCAGAGGCGACACCGGTCAAGTTCACCACATACGATGCGAGGCCAGCAGGGGCATCGGTCCATGCCGACAACGTCCAGGTACCTGGACCATTCGCATCAATGTTCAGGCAATAAAAAATCTGCGAAGCTTGAGCCGCATGGGATAACCCAAAGGCTGCTACTACTACCGCCACCAACTTCAACGTCGTCTTCATCAGCGTTCTCCTCTCTCTTTGAGATTAAGTGTGCTCGAGAAAAGCACGTTTCACTAGTCGCATTACCCTGATTTCGGGTCAAACCGAAAGGAACCATTCCAGTCGGCCACGAACGATAACCGTTCTCCAAATCCCCCAACTACTAAAAACCGGGCGACTTTGGCTCCCTCTTGGCCTAGTTTCCCTGTCTTTAGCTCGCAATATAACTATGGTTTTTACCTATGTCAACGATTTTGTCAAAAAAGATTTCTTTTCCGGTTCGCGGCGGAGCATGGCCGTGGCCGCTGCCGCCGCCGCGACGGCCGATTGCTCCGGAAAATGGCCCATATCTTTCGAGAAATCCGCGCGATCACCTACTTTTAAGGGGATTTGCTTACCTTTCCGCTGATTTTTTGGTCGTCGTGCTAGCTCCTGGCATGTTTTACGGGAAGCGGGCGAAGGTTTGTCCGGCGAAAAGCGAGGAAATCGCCCACTCGATCGGACGTATCGCGATTGCCAGAAATCGAGCCGCGTCAGCGAGAACGCGAAGCCCGTTCGTCGATGTCTCCGCGGAGGAACGGAGAATGCGGCGAGGCCGCACATGCTGGGTGCGGCGATTTCACGGCAATTCGGCGTTTAACGTGCCGTTTTCCCGCGACCTATACTTGGGCGGCGCCTGGCGGTTTGCGCGGCGATCGATTCGCCGCGAGCCGACGGGCGGCGTCCGTTGAGAATTGGGGAATGCCGGGCCGCGTAGCCCGAGCATTTTAAGCCCCAAGGGATTCTCTTGAGGGGAGGAAAATATATGAACATTTGTATTGCATTGATCGCGGCCGTGGGATTCTTGGCGGGCACGAAGGTGCCGGAGAATTCCGTCATGAAAGGGGCCGATGCGTTTCAGGGCACTTGGAAGCTGACGGCCGGCGAGGTGGACGGAACGGCGTTGACGCCCGAGCAACTCAAGGTCGGCAAACTCGTCATTCAAGGCAATCGGTTCTCGGTCACGCTGCCGGAAAAGGGAACGGCGACCGGGACGCAAAAAATCAACGCGACCAAGTCGCCCAAAACAATCGACGTCGTGGATGCAAGCGGCCCCAACGCCGGCAAGAAATGCCTGGGCATTTACGAAATCAAGGGAGACGAGCTTCGCGTCTGCTTTGCTGCCGCCGGAAAAGCTCGGCCGACGGAGTTTGCCTCGAAACCCAGCGGCGCGCAATGGGTGCATGTCTGGACGCGCGTGAAGTCGGAATAGCCTTACGCACGACGACCTTCAACGGCAGTTCTCGTTCGAGCCGCGTCTGCCTCAGGGCGAGTTGGCATCCGCCAGCCACCCGCGGCCGCGGCTCGCTTCGTTGATCGACCGCTTCGACGAGGAGTTTGTCGATTAGACTGGGAAACTGGCAATTTTGCCAAGCTTGCTCAATGGTCTGCCACGTCTGTTTCGAACCAGCTCGTGAGGCACGCTCCATGCCGCTGCTGCGAATCCAATCGATCGACGATCCTCGGCTGGTTCATTATCGCGGCTTGAAACAGTCGAACTTGACGCGGTATTCCGGTCGGTTCATCACCGAAGGAGACAAGCCGACGCGGCGGTTGCTGGCCAGCGGGCTGGAAGTCGATTCGGTACTCGTCGCCGACAAGCACTTGCCGCGGATCGAACCACTCGTGCCGCCGGACGTTCCGCTGCTTGTGGTGCCCGAGTCGATGGTGGAAGGAATCGTCGGATTCGACTTTCACCGCGGCGTGCTGGGTTGCGGCCGGCGGCCGGCACCGCTTTCGCTGGGCCGATTTCTGCTGCAACATCCGGGCCGCGTGACGATGGTTGTCTGCGCCGAAGTGCAAGGGCCGGATAATCTGGGAGTCATCCTGCGCACGTCGAGCGCCCTGCGGGTCGATGGCGTGATGCTAGGCCCGAAGGCAGGCGATCCGTTCATGCGCCGCGTCGTCCGCGTGTCGATGGGCACGGCATTGGCGCTGCCGATCGTCGAATCGCGAAACTTGCTGGACGATTTGCGGCGGATGCGAGAGGTGTGGGGCATCGAACTGGCGGCGGCAGTGCTGGACGAGTCGGCCGAACCGCTCGACGC
Organism: Pirellulales bacterium; assembly: GCA_020851115.1. GTDB lineage: Bacteria > Planctomycetota > Planctomycetia > Pirellulales > JADZDJ01 > JADZDJ01. The sequence goes on along the minus strand of JADZDJ010000118.1, from coordinate 14,013 downwards.
AGCCGGGCGCAGCGAGCGCTTTGCCCTGCTGCTGGGCAACGAGGGGCACGGGCTTGCCGACGACGTGCTTGCCGAGTGTCAGCGCCGCATCACGATTGCCATGCCGCCGGGGGTCGATTCGCTCAATGTCGCGATTGCCGCGGGAATATTCATCTATCATTTCACGCGGGGCGAACGTAAACAGGACGAGCGATGAGTTGCTGGTCGCCCTGGCAAGAGAGGGCTTTTCTGCGAGAAAGCGGCTGAGGGCGCCCATGGCAATGCCTGCCCATCGCGAAAACTGGATCGCCGCAGCCGGTTTCGCATTTTCAGCTCTGCAGGGAATTGCTAAAATCCGTTGCAACGGTTGGCGCGAATCGGGACAATGAGCGTAGGCTATCTGGCTTGGCGCACGTTTGGGCGCCGTGAAGAGGGGAACGATGAACTGCGACGAGGTATTCGCGATTCTGACGCGAGGTCCATTTCCGGCCGGCGATCGCGACGATCAAGCCGTGGAAATGCATTTGCGGGGATGCGCAGATTGCCAGCGCTTGGCGGAAGCGCTGCGCCCAAACGACGAGGACCGCCCGGAAGCCGTCGCCCCGGAAGATACGATGTCGCTGCCTGGATATTGGGGGGCGCCGCTGTATGCGGAGTTGCGTCCCATCCTTTCGCTGAAGCAACCGGTGGGACAGCCTCGACCGCAATCGATGTGTCCGCCGCCAAAGAAATCCGCATTGAGCGGGCGTCACTTAAATCTATTGCATTTTTCGGCCGCGATCGTGTTGGGAATTTTCGTGGCGGCCATCTTGCGAACGCTCGTTGGCACGCCCGATCGACCGTTGTCCCCGATGCGCGGCGATTCTGCCGGAGCCTTCGCCGACCGAAATCATCGTGAGACGCCCGCCTCCGAATTCGGCGACGAGCATGGCCACGCTCAGGATTCCGCGCAATGCTTGCGCGGACTGGTCGCACCGGCTGGATTATCACCTCCTGCCGCGGCGAGAAGCTCTCTGCCGGATCTGCTGCGCCGAGATCGTCAGAACTGCTGCAACCGCTGCCATCATACCGGCGGCGTGGATGGATTGGACGCGAGATACACGTCCGAGCTCCGAGCCAATTGTGCGGCCTGCCACCATTGGGTTCGTCGTTAGGCTGGGTCCGCCGTCGGGTTGGCGGCCATCCGTCAAGAAACGCGATCATTGAACCCTTTTGTGCAAACTTTTGCCCCTCCAACGGTGCAGTAGTTGCTTGAACTGGCCGGCGCGGGCAGTTACGATGCAAACTATTGTCGCCTAGGCGGGTCAATGCTTTGGCGGCGCGGTTTTCGCGCAGGGAATGCACATCAAGAGGCTTCGGCTAAGTGGGCCGGCCCTTATCGTTCGATGGGGATGGATTTCTGGCCCTGATTTCCCTTGGTGGAGGAGCAAGTTGTGATGCACAGGACGGTAGCTGCGGTGGTGGGAGCCTGCGTATGGATCGGCGGTGCGCAATTGCCAGCCGATGAAGCGTTGTTGGCCAGTTTATACGGCACTGGCGTGCATGCCTTTAATCGCGGCGATTTCAAGACGGCGCACGCCGACCTGACGGCGGCCATTGAAGATGGTTCGATGGATCCGCGAGCATTTTATTTTCGCGGATTGTCCTACCTGAGACTCGGTCGCGAAAAAGAAGCGGTTGCCGATTTTCAGAAAGGGGCCGAATACGAGTCGGGAGAATATGCAGGAGTCTATGCGGTCGGGCGAGCGCTGGAACGCATCCAAGGCCCGGCGCGACAGATGCTTGAGCACTATCGAACTGCCGCCCGATTGAATGCCGGCAAGCGGCAAGAAGCCGACCGTCAACTGCTGTATGAAAAACGGATCGCAGCCGAAAACGAAGTGCTGCGAAAAAATCCAACTGCCGGCGATCAGTCGCCATCGCAGCCCAGTTCGGCGGCTGCACGACCGGCGGACGACCAGAACCCATTCGCGCCTCCCAAGCCGACGCCATCGGACAAAGGCCGATCGGTGAAGCCCGCAGCAGGAACAAACCCATTCGAGCCGGCTCCGCCAACCGGAGAAAATCCGTTTGAAGCCCCAGCGCCCAAGCCGATGCCGGAAGCAGCGCCGATGCCGGAAGCGGGCGATCCATTCGGTTCGACGCCCAAAGCTCCATCACCAATGCCACCAACGGAAAGTACGCCGAAAGCAGAAAAGGATCCGTTCGGTTCGGCTACCACACCGCCATCAGGCGAGGCGCCTGCTGGAAACAATGGCAAAGTGAAACCAACCCCTCACGGGATCAGCGGATTATTCAAGTCGCTGGTGGGCGGAGTCCAAGGTGTCGCACCAGAGAACCCTGCGGCAAGATTGCCTAGCATTGGAGCAATGGTTCCAGGAAGTGGCAGTGCGCCACCAAGCCCCTCCGCATCGACGCCACCGTCGCCGATGCCACCTGGAGACGCCGATCCAATTGGACCGCCCGGCGGTTCGACTCCCAACACACCGGCACCGGTGCCAATGCCGCCGGCGCCAACTCCTGCGCCGGTACCAGAAAGCGATTCATTTGGCTCGCCCGGTGGCGTAACGCCAAGCGCGCCCTCGCCGATGCCACCAGCGCCTGCGCCAACTGCTCCAGAAAGTGATCCATTCGGTCCGCCCGGCGGCGGTTCGACTCCCAGCACACCGGCACCGGTGCCAATGCCGCCGGCACCAACTCCTGCGCCGGTACCAGAAAGCGATCCATTTGGCCCACCCGGTGGCGTAACACCAAGCGCGCCCTCGCCGATGCCACCCATGCCAGGGCCTGCGCCCAGCGAACCCGGCAACGATCCGTTTGGCCCGCCCGGTGGTGTCCCTCCTGCGCCCGCTCCAATGCCCGGCGACTCGAGCGATCCGTTTGGTCCTCCGACGCCTGGGGACAAACCACCGGTCCCGACACCTCCCGCCAACGACCCGTTCGGCAAGTGACCCAATTCGATGCGTCGCTGAATTTCACGCAATTTCAGTTGGGTTGTATTGTTGCGGAATTCCAATTCCGTTCAGCATCATGAAGGCTGGAAAATCGCTCGAATTCGTTCTCCAGAGCGTTGCGGGCGGCAAGCCCACCGCGGAAACGCCGTAGGCCAGCTACTTCGAGGATGAGCAGGAGATTGCCGACGAGTTGACCGAGGGAGAAAGAGTGGCGGTGCTTTCCGATCAAGAACAGTATTCCGCTACTTGCTGCGTTATGCCCGGAAAGTCAACGGCGACGGCAATAGGAACGCGGCCGATTTGGACTTGGCAGTTCCACCAAGGAAATGACCGCATCCATTGCTTGTCGCCGACCATGCACCGTCAGTTCTGGCGACTTTTTGCGGTCGAAGCAGTCGGCCTATTCCGCAGAAAACTTGTGAACAGTCGTTGATGTGAATGTATCCCCCGGCTTGAGCACGGTGCTGGGGAATTCTGGGTGGTTGGGTGAATCGGGGTAGTGCTGTGTCTCCAAGCAGAATGCGGCATGCTGCTGGAAGCCGCCATTGATGGGGCTGCCATCAAGGAAATTGCCGGTATAAAGTTGAACGCCGGGCTGGTCGGTCAAGATTTCCAGTACGCGACCGCTGCTGGGATCTTTGACGCGGGCTGCCAGCGCAAGACCGCCGCTCTGATTTCGCAGCACGTAGCAATAGTCGATGCCGCGAGCGCCTTGTCGCTTCATTTCATCCACGCCGGCTCCAATGGGCTTGGAGGCGGAAAAATCGAGCGCGGATTCTTTCACATCCACCATTGCGCCGGTTGGAATCAGATTCTCGTCCACCGCCAGATACTGATCGGATGCGAGCATCAACTCGTGCTTGAGAATGTCGCCTTTGCCGGCGCCGGCCAAGTTCCAATAGGCATGGTTGGTCAGATTGACGACCGTATTTTTGTCCGTGGTTGCCGTGTAGTCCACGCGCAGCTCGTTCTCCTTGGTGAGCCAATAAGTTGCTGTCGCAGTCATCGTGCCGGGATAGCCTTCTTCACCGTCTTTGCTGACATAGGTGAATTTGACGCCGGCGGCATTCGGCTGTTCGACTTCCTCGGCCATCCACAGTTGGTGGTCAAAGCCCTTCGGGCCGCCGTGCAAATGGTTCGGCCCATTGTTGATCGGCAGCGAAAATTCTTTGCCGTCGAGCGTGAATTTGCCCTTGGCAATGCGATTGCCGAAACGGCCGATGGCACCGCCGAAGTGCGCCGTGTGCTTGAGATAGGCGTCGAGGTTGTCAAAGCCCAGTGTGATGTTGTCGAGCTTGCCGCTGCGGTCGGGCATTTCGACCGAGACGATATACGCCCCGTAGTTGGTCAGCCGTACCCGTTCGCCACCTGGGCCAGTGATGGTAAAGAGCAAGACTTCGCGGCCATCGGGCATTTTTCCCCACGGTAGCTTGTCGATCGTGAATTTGCCCATGTCGCTTGTGTTGGTGGAGGTATTCGCCGAGGCACTGGTCGTTGATTCAGATTTTTCGGGTTTTGGTTCAACGGGCGTGGGATGCCGTCGATTTTCGCAGCCGGCTTCCGTCAGCAACAATATGCTACCAATCAAGCTCAGCGAACAATAGGTGTTAAGTCGCATTGCGATGACTCTGCCGTAGGATCGAGAAATGGATTGCGGTCAAGATCACTCCAAGGCGTAGCGAATTGAACCCGTGCGAATTACGCTATTTTGACGAACCGCGGTGTGGATCACAATCGCCACCCTGTTCCTTCGGTTCGCCGTTGCGCGATTCCTTCATGCCGTGTCGTCGGTCGGCGGAGCAAAACCTCGCCGCATCGTATTTTCTGTAATCGTGCGCGGGATGACGAATTGCAACAGATAATCTGGCCCGCCGGCTTTGCTTCCGATGCCCGACAGCTTGAAGCCGCCGAACGGCTGCCGGGCGACCAGCGCGCCGGTGATGGGGCGGTTGAGGTAGAGATTTCCGACCATGAATTCGCGACAGGCTCGATCGAGATTTGCCGGGCTGCGCGAATAAATGCCGCCGGTGAGCGCGTATTCGGTTCCATTGGCGATTTGCAGCGATTCCGTCAAGTCGGTTGCCCGAAGCACCGCAAGTACGGGTCCGAAAATTTCCTCTTGAGCCAGTCGGCTGTCGGGTTTCACGTCGGCAAAGATGTGTGGGCCGACGAAATTGCCACGCTGCGCAAGCGGGCCGACATCGACGGACAGCACTTCGCGAGCTTCGCGACGGCCAAGATCGATGGATTGCTGAATTTTCCGTAGGCTGTCGGCGTCGATCACCGGGCCGACGCTGTTGGCGGGGTCTTCGGCGGGGCCGATTTTGAGACTCCGTGTCGCTTCGATCAGGCGGGCGAGAAACGGATCGTAGACCGACGACGCCACAATGCACCGAGAGCAGGCCGAACATTTTTGGCCTTGGTATCCGAAGGCGCTTTTCGCGACACCCAACACGGCCTCATCGAGATCGGCGTCTTCATCGACAATGATTGCGTTCTTGCCTCCCATTTCACAGATCACATGTTTAACATGTCCCATGCCGCGCTGCGACACTTCAGCCGCTTTGGCATTGATCGCCAGGCCCACCGCCCGGGAACCCGTGAAGGCAATCAAGGCGACATCGGGGTGCTCGACCAGCGCTGCACCGACGACTTCGCCCATTCCCGGCAAATAGTGCAGCACGCCCGGAGGCAGCTCGATTTCGCGAAAGATTTCCATTAGCTTCGCAGCCATCACGCTCGCTTGCTCGGCGGGCTTCATGATGACAGTGTTGCCGGTGGCGAGCGCCGCGGCGGTCATTCCGGTGAGAATCGCCAGTGGAAAATTCCACGGCGCGATGACGGCCGTCACTCCGCGGGGAAGATAAACAAAACGGTTCTCTTCGCCAGGAACCACGACTTCTTGTGCGCGCTCCAGCTCGATGGCTCCGCGAGCATAGTATTCGCAAAAGTCGATGGCTTCGCAGACATCGGCATCCGCCTCGCGCCAGCCTTTGCCGCATTCAAATACCTGCCAGGCGGCCAACTCAAACCGGCGGCGGCGCATTTGTGCGGCCGCCGCCAACAGAAAATTGGCTCGCTGGTTCGCGCCCGATGTCGCCCATTCCGGCAATGCTCGTTGAGCGGCCTCGACTGCTGAATGGACGTGCGGCGGTTCGCCCGCAGCCACGTTGCCGACGACTTCCTCGGTGTTCGACGGATTGCGTGAAATGATTTTGGCGGCCGTTTTGATCGCCTTGCCATCGATCACCAGCGGATACGAACGCCCAAACTGTTGCCGCGCGTGGGCAAGGGCTTGTTTCATGGCTGCGCGGTTTTTTTCCAAGGCAAAATCGGCCGTCGGCTCGTTGCGAAACGCCGGCAGAAGGTTAGCGTCTGCCGAAAATTTCACACGAATCGGTGAGCCATCGGCGCCGGCAAGACCTGCGGCACTCTGTGGATGCGCCATGGTTCGCGACGACGCATCGGATTGTTCCAGCGGATTCATCAGCAATATCTCCGGGGCCACTTGCTCGCTGAAGCCGGCCCGCAAGAAGGAATCGTTCGAAGTGTTTTCCAGTAACCGACGCACGAGGTACGCCATGCCGGGAATCAGCTCTCCATAGGGCATGTAAATTCGCAGCCGGTAGCCGGCTTCCACCAGCACCTGCTTTTCAGCGTCGGCCATGCCGTAGAGCATTTGCAATTCAAAGGCTTCGCGCGGCAAGTCGAGCTGCCGGGCTGCCGCGATGCCGTGGGCGAGCGAGCGGATATTGTGGCTTCCCAGCGCAGGACGCAAATATTGATGGTTGAGCAGGACGAAATGCACGGCGCGTTCAAAATTAGCGTCCGATTGCCATTTCTGTTGAAACACCGGCAGCGGCCAACCGTTGGCCCGCGCCAACACCGTCTCGTAATCCCAATACGCACCTTTCACCAGCCGCACCCACACGGATGTGCCACGGCGCACGGCCCAATCGCGCAGTGCCACCAAATCGGCTTGAGCGTCTTTCAAATAGCACTGAATCACAATCCCCACGTCTTTCAGATCGCGGAATTCGTCTTCCATGAGCACGCGCTGGAAGACATGCAGCGTCAGGTCTTTGATGCGATACGATTCCATATCGACATGGACGTGAGCGCGCTGTCGCTTGGCGGCGCGCAGAATGGGGCGCAGGCGGCTTGCCACTCGTTGCAAACTTCCATCAGGGTCGATGGGGTCGAATTGGCTGTCGAGAGCGGAGAGTTTGATCGACACATTGGCGCGCGGGATCGAGCCGCGATCGTCTCGATCAATTTGCGACACTTCGGGCCAGGCATTGACGGCGGGGCCGAGGTTTTCGATCAGGTCGATGTAGGCGCGCTGCCAACGATCGGTTTCCATGTCGCTGGCCACCGCTTCGCCGAGCACATCGATCGTGAAGGCCCGTTTTTGTCGGCGCTCTTTCAGGGCCGCGGCGAGCACTTCCTTCGCATCCGTCCCGGCGATGAATCGCCGCGCGTGAGCCATGGCATTTCGCCTCGCGGCAACCGCCAAGGCCCGCCGGCCCAGCTCCATCGGCGTCGCCACCGCTAGGCCAAACCGTGCCGCGGCCGGCAATTTGTCGCGCACGTCATCGAGATATTCCTGCAAATGCTGAGCCACGGCTTCGGGCGTGTGGAGCATCGGCAACACATCGATGAACCGGAACAGTTGCACCTTGACTGCTTCATCGCTCATCGCCCAAGCCATGATGCGGTCATCCCACCAGCGGCGGTCCCATACGCTGGGGCGGCTGGTGTCGAGATGCTCGAAAATCCACCGGCCAATTTCCTGCGTGCCGCGTTCGATGGCCGCCAAATCGCGAGAGGAAAAATCTTCAGCTTGATGGGCGGCAGTCATGGTCAATAGTCGATCTCGCCGGCCGAACCAGAGCGGCGAACTTGCCGCGGCCGGCCGTTGGCACAGATTCGATTCCGTTCACGGGAACCTACTTGATTGAATTGGCAACTTATCTCACGATGATCCAAAGTATTGTACGAACTCGTTCACACTCCACGAAGAGGCGCGATTTACCATGACTTTAGCGGGAAAAACAGCGGTCGTCACGGGCGGCGGAACAGGAATCGGCGCGGCGATCGCGCTGGCGCTGGCAGCCGAGGGATGCCGCGTGGCCATTGCGGGGCGACGGCTGGAAAAGCTCCGCGAGACGGCCACGAAATTTTCAGGTTCCCCAACCATCGAATCCCACGAAGTTGACGTAACCGATCGCACAAGCGTTCAAGGGCTGTTCCGCTGGGCGAACGAGCGGTTCGGCAAGATCGATATGGCGATGCTGTGCGCCGGGGCGAACATTCGGCACCGACTGATGTCGGAAACGACACCCGAAGAATGGGATGACCTGCTCGCAATCAACGCCACCGGAGCTTACAACTGTTTGCATGCAGTCGTGCCGATCATGCGCGAACGCCGCGATGGGCTGATTGTGTTGGTTTCGTCTGTGGCCGGCAAGCGCGCGTCGCGACTGGGCGGAATTGGCTATAATGCCGCGAAATTTGCCTTGGGCGCGCTGGGAACCTCGATCGCGAACGAGGAAGGCAAGAACGGCATCCGAGTGACGACTCTCTGTCCCGGCGAAGTCGATACGCCGATTCTCGAAAATCGGCCTGTTCCCGTCACGGACGAACACCGCGCCTGCATTCTGCAACCTGAGGACGTCGCGGCAGTCGCTCTGATGATCGCCAAACTACCGCCGCGAGCACATGTGCAAGAGCTGGTTATCAAGCCGACAGTGCAGGAGTATGTGTAGAATTAATCCACCACCCACGTATCTCCCACGTTAAACAGCGCCTCGAGATTTCCCGACCGCTTCGCCTTGGCTTCTTCGATCTGCACGCTCATCCGCTCCTCGTATCGCGGCCGGTCGACGCAGCGGAACACGCCGATTGGTTCGGGGAAGTCCGGATGGCGCATCCGGCTGAGCAAATAGGCAAGGCTCGGTTCCGGCAACTTCTCATCGTGGAACAACAAGTCGTCTTCTTGGATGCCTTTGCCCAACTCGACCACTTCCAATTGCATGCCGTTCAGTCGGATGCCCTTGTCGCGATTTTTGCCGAAGATCAGCGGCTTGCCGTGCTCGAGTTCGATCGTTGTGTTGCTCTTGGTTTCGCGGTCGGTCGCCCATTCAAACGCGCCGTCGTTGAAGACGTTGCAGTTTTGATAGACTTCGACAAACGAAGTGCCGCGATGCTCGGCCGCCCGCTTCAATGTGGCGGCGAGGTGCTTTACGTTCATGTCAATCGAACGCGCGACAAACGTCGCTTCGCAACCGATGGCGAGCGAAAGGGGGTGAATTGGATTGTCCACCGATCCAATCGGCGTGCTCTTGGTAATCTTGCCCAGCGGCGAGGTCGGCGAATACTGTCCCTTCGTCAAGCCGTAGATTTGGTTGTTGAACAGCACAATATTCAGGTCCAAATTTCGACGGATGGTATGCATCAAGTGGTTGCCGCCGATCGACAGGCCGTCGCCGTCGCCGGTCACGACCCAGACGGAGAGATCGGGCCGGGCACATTTCAAGCCGGTCGCAATCGCCGGAGCGCGGCCGTGAATCGAGTGCATGCCGTAGGTACTCACGTAGTACGGAAACCGGCTGGAGCAGCCAATGCCAGAGATGAACACCGTGTTCTCCGGGGGCACTCCCAGCGTCGGTAGCACCTTTTTCATTTGGGCAAGTATCGAATAATCGCCACAGCCAGGGCACCAGCGGACATCTTGGTCGCTGGTAAAGTCTTGAGATGTAAGAACGGGAAGTGCGCTGGTGGACATTGGGAGGGTTCAGGGTTCAGGGAAACGGTGGATGTTGAATGCTGAACGATGAATTTCTGTATGAACGGAATGCCGTTCATCGTTCATCCTATTTATGTGTTTCATTTACTTCAGCATGGTTTCAATCTTATGCACTAATTCCGAAACGGTGAACGGCTTGCCTTGGACCTTGTTCAATCCGACGGCGTCAACCAAGAATTGGGCACGGATCAACAATCGCAATTGGCCGAGGTTCAGTTCGGGAATCAGTACTTTTTCGTAGCGCTTCAGGACATCTCCGAGGTTGCCCGGGAACGGGTTCAAATGACGCAAGTGCGCATGGGCCACCGATGCGCCCTTGGCTTGCGCGCTTTGTACGGCCGTCGTGCAAGAGCCGTAGGTGCCGCCCCAGCTTAGCACCAACAGCTTGCCCGTCGGCGGGCCGGCGACTTCCAGCGGCGGAATATCGCGTACGATACCGGCCACTTTCGCACCGCGGATATTGACCATGTGCTGGTGGTTGTCCGGTTCGTAGTTCACATTGCCGGTGATGTCTTGTTTTTCTAAACCGCCGACGCGGTGCATTAACCCCGGCGTCCCCGGCAGCGCCCACGGCCGCGCCAAGCGTTCGTTTCGCGCATATGGCATGAACGGCTGGCCGCCGGTGTTCGGTCCAGGATGCTCGACTTCGATGGACGTCAGCTTGGTCGTATCAGGGATCCGCCACGGCTCGGAACCGTTGGCCAGATAGCCGTCGCTCAGCACGAACACGGGCGTCATATAGCGCACCGCGATTTGCCAGGCTTCTTGCACGACGTCGAAACAATCTCCCGGACTGCGCGCCGCCAGCACTGGCACGGGGCATTCGCCGTTGCGTCCGCAAACGGCTTGCAGTAGGTCGGCCTGTTCGGTTTTCGTCGGCAGGCCCGTACTCGGTCCGCCGCGCTGCACATTGATAATCAGTACGGGAAGTTCGGTCATTACCGCCAGGCCGATGGCTTCTTGCTTTAACGCAATGCCGGGGCCGCTACTGGTTGTCACCGCCATTGCGCCAGCGAAGGCAGCGCCGATGGCCGAAGCCATCGCGGCAATTTCGTCTTCGGCTTGAAACGCGCGGACGCCGAAATTCTTGTGACGCGTCAATTCGTGGAGAATATCGCTGGCTGGCGTGATTGGATACGACCCCAGGAACAATTCGCACTTGCTCCGCTTGGCAGCCGTGATCAAGCCCCAGGCAATCGCTTGATTGCCCGTAATGCTGCGATACTTGCCCGGAGGCAACTTGGCTTTTTGCACGACATAGTGGGCAGTGAACGCTTCCGTGGTCTCGCCATAGTTGTAGCCAGCCCTGAGCGCCCGGCGATTGGCCTCGGCGATGTCGGGCATCTTGCCAAACTTGTCATCGATATACCGCAACGTCACATCGAGCGGCCGATCGTAGAGCCAGAAGACTAAGCCCATTGCAAAGAAATTCTTGCAGCGGTCGGCTTCCTTCTGGCTCAAACCAAGCTCTTCGACCGCCGCCTTGGTGAGTTTTGTCATCTCGATGGAGAAAACTCGGTAGCTCTGCAAGCTGCCGTCGGTCAGCGGATCGCGTTCGTAGCCGGCCTGTTGCAGACCCTTCGGCTCAAACGAGTCTTTGTTAACGATCAGAATGCCGCCGCGCACCAAATCGCACAGATTGGTCGCCAGTGCCGCAGGGTTCATGGCAACCATTGCATCGACCTGGTCGCCGGGCGTGAAAATGTCGTGGTTGGCAAAGTGAATCTGAAATCCGCTAACCCCGGCCTTCGTGCCGCGAGGGGCGCGAATCTCAGCGGGAAAATCGGGAAACGTCGCCACGTCGTTGCCGATCAACGCCGACGTGTTCGTTAACTGCAAACCGGCCAATTGCATGCCATCCCCCGAATCGCCGCAGAGGCGGACGGTGGCTGATTCCAAGGTTTGAGTAGGCTTCGGTGCTTTCGGAGGGGCAGAAACGGGAACTGGGGGTACTTTGACAGTTGTAGGCATGGTTTTTCAAAGGATACTAATACTGCACTAATGACGTGGATGATAACTTCAAGCAGCGTGAGAGCCAAGGAAATTGTCCGGCGGCCAACCGCAAAGCGACCCAAAAGAATCGTTCGGAATTGGCTGAGCGAATGACGCTCCTCGCGGCAATAGATGCAATGCAGAAAACGGCAACGAGATTTTGTCGCGAACGAAGCGGCACACCTTCTACGACGGCGCCAGAAATGACGCTTCGCTGGGCGATTGACGGCATTGGCCGCAAAGCCTTTGCCCGAAACCGCAGGCCGTAATTATGCACCGTTTCCCTCGAAATCGATGTGACGGCTGGCAAGGTGGGTATCGCGGAATCAACTAGTATGGCTTCGTACCATTGAAAGCAGTAGGTCACTTCGGCTGCAATCATTTCGCTGATCACGCGATGGGCCAGCTATCGCTGTGCCTCACGCTCTGAACCCTTTCCAATGTACCATCATACCGGGTTGCTTGAAAATCGGGAATCTCGGTCGAGTTTGCGGTTTTTCTGGCACGTTTCAGCAATGATTAACGAATGTTAATTTGGCGACTCACCGTTTGACGAAGCGAAATACCCCTATTCATGGTGGTTCATTGGCCCGAATCCCGATGACTCAACCGATGGATGACGCGCCGATTTTCGATTTCCCCGTCGAGTTCACTCAACTGCCGTTTAGGATCCAGCGGCGAACCATCTGTCCGACCGTCAGCCCGGTGGCGGTTCCAATCGTGTATCCCCAAATGCCGATCAACAGGCCGGGCAGCACGAGTTCCGACCAACCTTTGGAAATGGCCATCGCGGCCGCCGTCGGCGGCCCACCGAGTGTCGCATTCATCGATAAGACCAAGTGTTCGAGGTCGAGGCGAAAAAGCCGTCCCAGCAGCAGCGTGACCACAATGTTTCCCACGGCAATAATCAAGCAAAAAACAAACATTAGCGGCACACTCCGCAACACCAACTGCAGTTCGGCTGGCAGGCCGATGACAAACAGGAAGGTATAGAGCAAGACCGCGCCCATCTCGTCGGCACCGCTAATTTTATTCAGCCAGCCGTGGCAGCAAGTGGCGACGAGCGATGACCAAGCCGTAATATGAACAAACCGATTTGCGGCAACCGCACCGAGCAACGACTCTGGATCGACGGATGCCGCCGTCCAACGGGCGGTCAAGGTTGCAGCCGCCAGAATCGCCGTGGCGACCGCTAAGGCCGAAACGATGTCTAGGAGCGAAATTTCTTTGCGCCGCCAATGTTCGGCTGCCAACTTGCGACTATCGACGGCCTCTTTCGTGTAAGGATGAGGATACCAGCGCTGCATCCAGCGACTGCCGGCGATCAGCAGCAGAACGATAAAGGCGCCGGCCATGATAAAATTATCCGCCACAATCAGCGGGCCTGTTAGATTCGAGCTTGTCTTGTACGACTCGACCACCGCGTTAAAGTTGACTGCGCCCCCGACGTAGCTTGCGGTCATAATCCCGGCCAGGTCGGCAATCTGATCGAGATAGGGAGAGAGCAAAGCCGAAGCGACGATGGCGCCAACCATGCTGCCCAGTGCCGCAATGTTGACGGCGAGAAACAGCCAACCCGTCGTACGCACGATGTGAATCAAATTAGCCCGAAACAGCAGCAGCGGCAGCGCCAGCGGCACCAAATCCTGTTGTACGACCTCGTAAACGCCGCGCTGCCTCACCAGCTTGCCTCCTTGCTTCTCCAGGTCTTCGTTGGACTCGCTGCTGGTCACGACTTCTATCTTGCCGTCCTTTTCAAGCAGGCGGTTGCCGAGCGCATCCCGCAGGGGAACGTCCGTCGTTGCTGGCATGATCTTAAAATTTGACAGGACCATCGCGATGCACAGCGCCAGCACTGGGCCACTGATCTTGGCTGCCCAGGAATATCGCTGCTCCAAGTAGACGCTGAAGGCAACGCCGGAGAAGATCATCGCCCAAAGCAGCCATGAATCGGACGGTTGAATGAGACTATCCATGCTTCACATGAACTACGAACGGATCTTTGCCGATCTGCTGATCGAAGATTTAGAGTAATCGTTTACACGATGAAGAAATTGAGAGGGTGCAATTTTAGCATATTTGCTACTGTCCGGACATGGACAGGCTGGATAAGCAGATCGAAGAATTGAATGCCTGGGTGGCGAAGCGGACCTAGCGTGTGGTGGAGTTGGCCAAGGTGATGCTGGATTTGTTGACTTCGGCGAAGCCGCCGTCGAGTGATCTCATCCGACCGAAAGCAAACCGAAAAAGCCAGGACAACCCAAGAATCCGCGAACAGGT
>JADZDJ010000117.1 GCA_020851115.1 Pirellulales bacterium | reverse complement strand
TTCGCCGCCAGCGAACGTTGCTGCTCGACTTCATGCCGATAGTGGGCGAGCGTCTCTTCATCCGGGTGCAGGATGATCTGCCCCTGATCGCCGTCGATGATGACCGTGTCGCCACCCGACACGTCGGTCAGGAACGGCCCTAAACCCACGATGGCTGGAATGCCCATGCCCTCGGCCACAATCGCGGTATGGCGACCGGGCCCGCCGATTTCGGTGGCGAGGCCCAACGCGAACCGTGGGTTCAAATTCGCGGTTTCGCTCGGCGTGAGTTGATGCGCCAGCACCAACACGGGCGAGGTGATCTGCGCAAGTTCCTCGCGGCTGCGGCCCAGCAAATTCCGCAGGATCCGCTTCTCGATGTCGAAGATATCGTTCGCTCGCTCGGCCATGTATTTGCCTTGCAGCGACTGAAACACCTTGGCATACCGCCGCAGGGCCCGGCTCACGGCGTACTCGGGCGAATAATGGCGCACGCGGATCATCTCTTCGATCTCGTCGTGCAGCCGTCGATCGCGGAGCATTTGCAGATGGGCCGAGAAGATGGCCGCGTATTCGTCGCCCAATTGCTCGGCGACATGCTTGCGATTGCGTTCAACTTCACCTTCGGCGGCGGCGAACGCTTGCTTCAGACGCAGGAGCTCTTCCTCGACCGCATCGCGCGGCAGGAACCGACGAGGAATGCGGAATCCCTCGTTGTCGAGCACCAAGGCCTCGCCGATGGCGATGCCTGGTGAAACGGCAATACCCTGCAGGCGTTCCATACGCCGTTACTCCACACGCCAGTCGCCTGGTGCGAGAGCACAACGGCAGTTCGCAAGATCGCGGGGTGAGACGCAACCTGCGCCACCCCTCACAATGTTCTGACTTCACTCTATTGAGTAGGTGTCACCATTGCTCCGATGGGCGTCGGCAACACCGTGAGGTCGCATCTGTGTCGTTCCAGATCGTGCACCGTTGTTACCGACTTTCTCTTGTGATCCGTGTTGTGCGCTCGCGCCCCTTGAACTGGGCACCTTGTTTTCCGGCCAAGAGTAACTGTCATTCCGAAAGGCCATACCGCAAGTATTACGGCACGACTTGAGGAATCTGGGTTCAACCTTCACACGGACCCGACGGCGAGTGCGGGTGTAACCCAGATCCCTCAGTCGGCAAGCCTCCCTCGGGATGACATTGTCTTGCGCGGGTACTATCCCGTCGTCTCCTGGCCAATTTTTTCGTCGGCCGCGAAATCGCTCTCCACCAGGCGAACGATCGCGTCCAATGCTGCTTCAGCATCGGCCCCATGGGCCTCAAATACTAATTCGGTTCCTTGCACCGCCCCCAGGGTCAGCATGTGCAAAATGCTCTTCGCATCGACCCGCTGGCCATTGCAAACAAGTTCGATCGTCGACTGGTAATTCAACGCCAGGCGGGCAAGCATCTGAGCGGGCCGCGCGTGCAGCCCCTGCTCATGATTAATCACCACCGATTTTTGCACGCACGACGAATCCATAAGTAGTCGACAGCTAAGAGTCGAGAGCTAAGTGCCAGAATACGTCTGGCTCTCGACTCTTGACTCTCGACTCTCAGCTCCTCTCACACAAACTGATTGTTGTCTGCTTCTTCCAAGAGCTGCCACACGTCGTCCGGCTGCTTGGCCTGCTTGAGAAACCGACAGAAGGTCTCGTCTCTCAATTGGCGCGAAATGTTCTCCAGGGCCCGCAAATGATCACCCGGCCGATCGGGTGGCGACACCAGCATGAACAAGAGGTGGACTTTCTCGCCGTCGAGGCTGTCGAAGTCAACCCCCATGTCACTCACCGCCACTGTGCCAACCAGTTCCTTCACACTCGGATGCTTCGTATGCGGCACGGCCACACCGCGGCCAATGCCGGTACTGCCCAACTCTTCGCGCTTCAGAATGGCTTCCACGATACTTTCGTGCTGATCCTGGGCAATCTTGCCCGCTTCCAACAGCGCCGTCGCCATCGCGCGAATGACCTGCTCCTTGTTGTCGACTTCGATATTCGTGCGAATCGCCTCACGGCTTACAAAATCAACAAACTTCATGATTTGCACTTATCCCTTACTTACGTCGTTGCCCGTGTGTCCAACAGTATGATCACATCTCGCAAGTCCATCTGCCGCACAACGATCGGCCTGTTCTTGCGGATGAATGAATGAGTTTGACTTCTGTGCTTCAATCCTCGAGTTCTTCGGCGACGGCCGGCTCCACTTCCACGTGCTTGCCACCCGGCCCGCGATGCCGTTCAACGACCCGCTCCTTGTACTTCCGCAGTTGTTGTTCGATCTTCGCGGCCGCGGCATCGAACGCACTCAACAGGCTCTCGGCACCAGCGTGAGCCACGAAATCGTGCTTGTGCTCGGCAGAGATGTTAATCCCCACATCGGGCGATTGCTCGTCTTTGAGATCCACCACCAGCTCGATCGCCATCAGCCGCTCAAAAAGTCGCCCAAATTTCTCAGCTTTTGCCTTCAACTTCTCCTGGCTAGCCTCGCTCAGATGGCCATGACGTACCGAAATGCTGATCTGCACGGAGGCGACTCCTTGGTGGTTGATACACAGGCTCGACGAAAAACCACGGAAAAACCGACGCTGCCAGGGGACCGCGCCGTTCGAACGGCCTTGCTGTCCCTGGCCGCACTGGCCCGGGGAGCACCATATTCTAGCGGTTTCTCGGCGGACCGACAAACCGACTCTTTTCGGCGTTTCAGAGGCCCAAGTAGCCGGATCGCAACGCGATCCAGG
>JADZDJ010000116.1 GCA_020851115.1 Pirellulales bacterium | reverse complement strand
TCTTGCTTCGGAACCATCAAGACTGAACTGGAAATGACCGAATATGAAAACCATCGCGCGGCTGAGGGCGAGCTCGGCGAGTACATCGCCTACTACAACCTCGAAAGAAAGCACTCAGCGCTGGACTCTCTGACCCCAGCCCAATTCGAAGCCATCCACACCAGTCCCATTTAAGAGACTGACCCGTCCGTGGAATCGGCACCACCTCAGGTGATGTCGGCTGCCTGCGCAACAGAATCTGGTGGCCGCGCCAATTGCAACCAGCTCAGCGAGAGAAGCAAAATTGCCGCTGCACGCGAGGTGCAGCGACGAATTTTGCCGCTGGCTTTTTTCGATTCTTGTTCCGCTGCGTGCAAGTTTCAATTATGCAGCGACACTTGTTCTGTCCCTGAGATCGTGCTCAATCCCATCAAGTCGATTTTGCCGATCGTGTCGGCAATTGCGTCCACATGCCCGTCGAGGAACACGAACTGACAGATGTTTGAGTGAAGGCCGCCGAATTTCGCAGATCCAGTGTCGGTCGGGCCTGTGGCCAAACCGTTTTCGGTGCCGGCGAAAATGGTTCGCGGCTGATCACCGGCGAGGAACGCCGTGTCGCCTTGCTGGTAGTGCTCCATGTTCGCGGGCGTCCCGGCGGCGACCGGCGGAATGTGGCGCTCGCCAACCGCCAGCGTCTTCGACAAGCCGTCGGTCACTTGGCGCTGCGCAATGCGCGAGCCGCTGAAGATCGGACCGGCTTTGGTCGGGGTGTACGGTCCGAATTGAATGGTGCCGTTGGCTTCTCTGGAGGTCACCATGCCGGTATCGAAACGATGGCCGGCGTTGGCGGCATAATCTCCCAGTGTTCCGGCCGCCAACACCTGTGGCGGCTGGTCGTTGTTGTCGAAATTTCGATCGGCGGCGGCCGCTCGCCTACTGGGGCAGGTATACACGGCGACCGGGTTGCGCATCGCCGCCGAGTTAGACGCATCGTCGACGCGCACGCCCCCTTTGAATGCATCCACCGTTGTTGTTCCTTCCATAAACGGCAGCGCGCGAAACGCCCAGGAAACGCCGTATTGATCGTAGCGTTCGCGTCCCGTGGGAAACTGCTTCTTCGCATCGTGGTGCGTCTGCACCGCCAAACCAATCTGCTTCAGATTGTTTTGACACTGCGATCGGCGAGCTGCTTCGCGCGCCGCTTGAACCGCGGGCAACAGCAGGGCGATCAAAATGCCGATGATCGCAATCACCACCAACAATTCAACGAGGGTGAACCCTCTGCGCTCAAGAGAGTGGCGCATGGTAAAACTCCTTTCGAAAATGGATCGAAAGATGGCTCCGCAAGGTGGGTTAACTGGCGGCGGAGCCTATCGGGTAGGCAGACGAAAATCTAGCCGATGTGGCCGCGGTCGTCAACTGCGGTCTGTCTTACCTCAACCGGCGAAACGAACGGCCTTCCAGAGTCCTTAAATGCGGATCAACTCTAGGATGGCTCGCGTTCGCGATCTACCAATGTCGCTTGAACCAGTAAGTAGATCGTAAGCATCAGCGGTGTCGCAACGAGTACTCCCAGAACTCCGCCCAGCGAGCCGAACAGCGAGACCGCAACAATCGTCAGCACTGGAGGAAGTGAAGCTGCACGTCGCTGCACCAATGGCAAAATGACATAGCCTTCGGCAATATGGATCCCTAAATAGAGTGCGCCGACCCAAATTGCAAGCGTCGTGCTTTGCGATAGCGCGATCAGAATCGCCGGAATCGATGACAAAATTGGACCAAAGTAGGGAATCAGCTCGAAAAATCCGGCTAGTAATCCCAACGCGAACGCCTGGGGAAGCCCGATCAGCCACAGCCCCAAGCCCGCGAGCACTCCGATCATCGACATCGAAATCAACTGGCCGATGATCCACCAGCGGAGGTTGTGGATTAGGGTGTCGAGTATCTGGCCTGCGGCAACCCGCCGGTTGCGAGGTACAAGCAGTAAAACGCCGTGGTAATACTTCGCCGCGCCGACCGCCCCGTAGAGTCCAATGAAGGCAATCACCATCGAACCGATCATGAAGTCAACGGTCGTAGTTGCAAGGTTGCCTACTTGCGCCCAGAGGCGGTCGCTGCCAAGCATCTCGTCGGCTGAAGGCACATCGTCGAGTAGCAACTTACCCAATGGCGTATGTTGAATCTGTTCGCGCAGTGTATTGAGCGAGCGAGGCATAGTGTCGATCAGTTGTGACAGTTGCTGCGCAAAATGGGTGCCGAACATCATCATCGATCCAGCAGTGATCAGCGTCAGACTGATTACGGTGATGGTCAGCGACCAACTGCGCCTTACTTTCATTCGCGTACTGACCCACGCGCTGATGCTTTGCAAAAACAGTCCAAACAGTACGCCGGCAAAAATGAGCAGCAGCAAGTATCGAAGTCGCCAAACGAGTCCCAAGAGTGCGATCCAAAGGACAACCTTCGGCAGTTGCGAATACCGCTGCGCACTCGGAGGGCCTCCGCTGGTGAATTCGCCGCGATAATCATCTGGAGCGATCGATCCCATGTCCTTATCGATGATGGTTTTGGCCAGGTGCCTCGCCGATGCAATTCGCTCCAATGAAAGGTCATGCCGCACAGCTCGGTTCAAGGTGACGCGACATGTCGATCCGACCGAGCGGCTGCTGGGAACCCTCGGCTCTTACGACGGCCAGTTCGGACCCCATGCGCCTGGAGGATGACCGAGGAGGCCGACCGACTGGAAATCTACCAGGAAATCAGCCGCAACGGAAATCGGTTCCAGCAGGGACGTTGTCGCAGCCGCCACGCTTCCGCTCGTTACCGCGAAGTAAATTGGTGCGCAATCAATGATCCCCGACCGCTGGCGGACAGGTTTTTCGGGGTAGGAATATTTGTTACGATGTTCGCCGACGAGGGCACATGACCAAACCTCGATTCATCGACCTTTTACCCAACCAATCCGATGATTACCGTTGGAATGAACTATCATGTCCTGCCCGGCAAGCAGGCTGATTTCGAACAGAAGTTTACCGCTGTTCTCGATGCTTTACGGGGCGCCCAAGGACATCGCAGTTCGACGCTGTGGAAAGACACGAGTGATGATGCCTCGTATCTCATCACCAGCGAATGGTCAGAGGAGCAGGCGTTTCTTGAATTCATTCACAGCCAGGCGTTTAAGGAGGTAACGACTTGGGGCAAAGAGCAAATCCTCTCCACACGGCCGCAGCACAAGATTTATAAGCATTGAGTCCATGACATTGGCGCGTTCCTTACCGATGAGCGGCCGACGGCGAACCACGGCCAGCGATACCAAGCGCGCCCGCTCGGCGCGCGAACTTATTGGCGTTTTGTCGCGGCTTCCATAATTATCTGCTCGGTGGCTTCGGCACGATTGAACTCGCCGGTCAGTCGGCCTTCGCACAACACCAAGATGCGGTTGCAGAGCGTCAATAACTCTGGCAATTCGCTGCTCGTGACGATGACGCCCAGCCCTTCACGGCACAGGCCGTCGATCAATCGGTAAAGTTCGGATTTCGCGCCGACGTCGACGCCGCGCGTGGGGTCGTCAAGCAGCAACACTTTCGG
This sequence comes from Pirellulales bacterium, assembly GCA_020851115.1. Classification (GTDB taxonomy): domain Bacteria; phylum Planctomycetota; class Planctomycetia; order Pirellulales; family JADZDJ01; genus JADZDJ01. Next base: position 29,587 of record JADZDJ010000116.1, on the reverse strand, counting down.
TTTGGTCAGCAACCAACGGCCGATGATGCATTTCTGCTGATTGCCGCCACTGAGGCTGGTGACGGCCGCTCGCCGGCTCGGCGTCTTGACGGCAAGTTGCGAAATCGTGGCATCGGCAGCCTGACGTTCGCGTCGGCGGCTGATGATTCCTCGACGACTGATTTCGTGCAACGAGCAGAGCGTAATGTTCTCCGCGACCGTCAAATGGGAGAACAAGCCCAAGCGTTTGCGGTCTTCCGTCACGAGCGCCACTCCGGCCGCCCGCGCGTCCGCGGGATGATCGAATTGAACTGGCTGACCGTCCAACAAAATCTCTCCCACCGGCGGCCGACCGCTGGCACCGAACAGGCACTCCAGCAGCTCCGTGCGGCCTGCGCCCAGCAAGCCGGCAATACCAACGATTTCGCCGCGATGGACCGAAAAACGGATGTCTTTGAACCGCCAACCGCGAGCGTGACCGGGCCACGGCAGCGACAAGTCGTGGACTTCTAAAACTGGCACGCTGGCCTGTCGGTCGCCTCCCACCCGCGCATTCTCGATCTCGCGGCCGACCATGAGGTGGGTTACTTCGCGCGGACTAGTTTCGCTGCGGGCAACCGTCTTCACCAGCTTGCCGTCGCGCAGCACGGTGATGCGGTCGGCAAGCCGAAACACTTCCTCCATCTTGTGCGAGATATAAAGAATCGTCACGCCGCGGCTGCGCAAGCGGGAGATCACCCGGTCAAGCCGTGTTACCTCCGCTTCCGATAAAGCACTGGTTGGTTCATCCATGATGAGAATCTCGGAATTCAGCGAAAGCGCTTTGGCAATCTCGATCAACTGTTGATCGCCGACGCGCAACGTGCCAACCAATTGCCGCGGCGAGATTTGGCATTCCCACTCGCCCAACAGCGCGGCGGCTTCGCGTTCCATGGCTCGCTCGTTAAGCAGACCAAGCCGGTTCCGTTGTTCGCGGCCGAGAAAGATATTGGCAGCTACCGAAAGCTGCTCAACCAGATTGAGTTCTTGATGAATAATGCTCACACCCGCCGCTTCTGCGGCGCGAGGCTCAGCGAATCGAACCGGTCTGTTGCGCAATAGCAATTGGCCGTCGAAGTCGCCGATCACGCCAGCGAGGATTTTCATCAGCGTGCTCTTGCCGGCACCGTTCTCGCCGACAATGGCGTGCAATTCGCCGCCGGCGATGTCGATCGACACGTCGTCGAGCGCCGTAACGCCGGGAAATCGTTTGGAGACGCCTTCAATCGAGATCAGAGGAGGCATGGGTAGGCTGCAGCGGCAGGCGGCGGGTGGTGGAAAAATTCACCATTCGCCGCTCCGGCGCAAAAACTTTTGCAGTGACCCTTCAGAGGTCATGTATTGATCGCAACGGGGCGTCCAGCCGCTGCGGGGAATCAAGGCTTTCTGGCCTTGGCGGGAGGCTGCAAGCCACCGTTACGACGCACGGTCAATCCATTCACATCCTCTCAGCTACTGTACAGGCCCCTGGCCAGGGAAAAAAGGCCTACAGGCGGAGCACTGCCGTTGCATCGGTGAAGATTTCGCGGCTCCTGGGACCAATGCGATGGATGCCGACGATATCCGCGGCGGTGCCATTCCAGCGCTCGTGGGCAATTGACGGAAACGTCCGGAAAGCTATGCTTGAAAATCAAACTTGGCCGAGTCGATGCGCACGAGGGTGAGTCGCGCGTGGGTCGCGCATCCTGCTGCTGCTTCGCTCGCGTGCCAGTTTCGCGTCGACCATTACCACTTCTCCAGCTCCGCGCCGCGCTGCGGTGGTCGCGGGGCTGGTTTGCTATCAGGACGAATGCGATGAGAGTCTGGCCGGGACAACCGTATCCGCTCGGCGCCACTTGGGATGGGCGCGGAGTCAATTTCGCTTTGTACTCCGAGCATGCCACGAAAGCCGAACTCTGCCTGTTCGATTCGCCGGACGCCAAGACCGAAGCAGAACGGATCGAGTTGCCCGAGTACGACGACATGGTCTTCCACGGCTACTTGCCGGATGTCGCGCCAGGCCAAATCTACGGCTATCGCGTTCATGGCCCGTACGAGCCGGCTAAAGGACATCGCTTTAATCCGAACAAAGTGCTGCTCGATCCCTACGCGAAATGCATCGCCCGCCCCGTCCGTTGGGCCGATTCGATGTTTTCTTACAAGTTGGGAAGCGACAAGGGCGACTTGTCGTTCGACAAGCGCGACAATGCCCGCTACGCCCCACTGGGAAAAGTGATCGACACGGCATTCACCTGGGGAGACGACCGCCCGCCGCGTACGCCCTGGCATAAAACGTTGATCTACGAACTGCACGTCAAGGGCTTCACGAAGCTGCACCCCGATGTGCCAGAATCGTTTCGCGGCACCTATTCGGGCCTGGGAACCGATCCGGTTATCAAGCACCTCAAGGATCTGGGGATCTCGGCGGTGGAATTATTGCCGGTGCATCATCATTTGAATGACCGTCATTTGGTGGAAAAGGGCCTGACGAATTATTGGGGCTACAATACGCTGAATTTCTTCGCCCCTGAAATCGACTATGCAAGAACGAACTCGCCGCTCGATGCCGTCGTGCAATTCAAAACCATGGTTCGCAATTTACACTCGGCCGGCATCGAAGTGATTCTCGACGTGGTTTACAACCACACGGCGGAAGGCAATCAGATGGGACCGACACTGTCGTTCCGCGGCATCGATAACGCGGCCTACTATCGGCTTTCGCCGGAGGATCCACGCTACTATATGGACTTCACAGGCTGCGGCAACACTTTGCAAATGCAAAACCCGCGCGTGTTGCAGCATATTATGGATAGCTTGCGCTACTGGGTGCTGGACATGCACGTCGATGGGTTTCGGTTTGACCTAGCTAGTACGCTGGCACGGGAACTGCACGAAGTCAATAAACTGGGAGCTTTTTTCGACATCATCCATCAAGATCCCGTGCTTTCTCAAGTCAAGCTGATCGCCGAGCCGTGGGATTTGGGTGCCGGCGGCTACATGGTCGGAAATTTTCCGGTGCTGTGGTCGGAATGGAACGGCAAATATCGCGACTGCGTGCGCAAGTATTGGAAAGGAGACGCGGGCGTCGTTCCCGAGTTTGCCACGCGGTTTTGTGGTTCCAGCGATCTCTATGCCTGGAGCAAGCGGCCGCCGAATGCGAGCATTAACTTTGTCACCTGTCACGACGGGTTTACGCTCGAAGACTTGGTCTCCTACGACCACAAACACAATGAAGCCAATGGAGAAGATGGCCGAGACGGGGCCGACGACAACAATAGTTGGAATTGTGGCGTCGAAGGGCCGACGGACAATCCAGAGATTCTCGACTTGCGCAATCGCAAAAAACGAGCGATTTTGACGACGCTGATGTGCTCGCAGGGTGTCGCGATGCTCTTGGCGGGCGACGAAATCGGCCATACGAAGCGCGGCAACAACAACTGCTATTGTCAAGACAACGACATCACCTGGCTCCACTGGAACCTCGACGATACGAAACAGGAGTTGCTTGCCTTTGTCCGCCGGCTTGTGCGGCTCTATTTTTCGCAGCCTGTTCTCCAGCGCCGGCGTTTTTTCCACGGCGAAAAACTGGAAGGTTCGCCCATCCCCGACATTTTGTGGCTCGATCCCAATGGTAAGGAGATGGCTCAAGAGGCCTGGGATGTCGGATACGTGCGTTGCCTTGGCGTACAACTTTACGGCAAGCACGTGGACGTGAACGAGCACGGCGAACCGATCAACGGCGATACGCTGCTGATCTTGTTCAACGGCGACCAAAAACTCGATATCCCGTTTGTATTGCCCACGTTCGATGGTTGCACCCAGTGGCAGCGGTTGCTCGACACTGCCGATTTGAATCTCGACCACCGCAAGCTTCCCGTGGGGGAAAAATATCCGCTTCGGGCCTGTTCGGTTGCCATCCTCCGCGTACTGGGCGCCGATGCCATGCCCATGCCCATGTCGCCCATCGAGTTGCCGCCAGCCAGTTCGACCAAAGATCGGCCACCTGTCGCCACGACAACCGAAGTGCAAAGGAATCCGCCGACCGCAGCGAATCCCTCAAGTACCGGCTAAATCGCAGTAGTTCTCGCGCGCGATTTGGCGGTAGAATTCATCGAGTGTGTTATGCACAGACACGCTTCACGGAGGAAAGGAATGGAGTGAATGCAGCCGTTGGAATCAGGTCGCCGCCGCGTTGTGATGGAAGGGATTCGCCCACAGGTCGATGGGGGGCGGTTTGCAATGAAGCGGATCGTCGGCGACGGCGTCGTCGTCGAAGCCGACGTATTCACCGATGGCCACGAAGAACTCGCCGTCAAGCTTCAGCATCGCCACGAAGATGAATCGGAATGGCACGAGTTGCCGATGGTGCCGCTGGGAAATGATCGCTGGCGAGGCGAGTTTTCCGTCCATCGCCTGGGGCGGCATCGTTATCGAATCGAATCCTGGGTCGATCGTTTTCTATCCTGGCGTCATGATCTGGAGAAACGCGCCGCTGTAGGGCAAGACTTGCACGTCGATCTGCTAATCGGCATGGAGCTTGTACGAGCTGCCACCCAGCGAGCGAGCGGAATCGACTCGCAGCGGCTTGCCCAGTTTGCAGAGCGAATCGCGGCTGAAGGCTCGTTTCAATCGTCCAGCCCGTCGACGCGATGCGCGGTTGCCGCACATGCTGATTTACTCGCCTTGATGGATCGATACGCCGATCGCACCCTGGCGACAATGTCGCACGAAATACCGATTGCAGTTGACGACGAGCGGGCCGCGTTCAGTGCTTGGTACGAACTCTTTCCCCGGTCGTATGGCAAGGAAATCGGACAGCATGGAACGCTGCAAGACGCGATCGCTCGGCTGCCGTATATTGCTGAGATGGGGTTCGACGTGCTCTATCTGCCGCCGATCCATCCCATCGGACGGGCGTTTCGCAAGGGCAAGAACAATGCCGCAACCGCCGACCCGAGCGATGTCGGCAGCCCGTGGGCAATTGGCGGACCCGAAGGTGGACACAAAGCGATTCATCCCCAACTCGGCACGACCGACGATTTTCACGCGCTGGTGGCCGCCGCAGCGGATCGCAACATCGAACTCGCGCTGGACATCGCCTTTCAATGCTCACCCGACCATCCCTATGTCCGCGAGCATCCGAATTGGTTTCGCGGTCGGCCCGACGGCACGATCCAGTATGCCGAGAACCCGCCAAAGAAATATCAGGACATTTTCCCGTTCGATTTCGAATGCGACGATTGGCGCGCCCTCTGGGAAGAACTCACGAGCATCTTCTTATTTTGGATCGAGCACGGCGTGCGAATCTTCCGAGTCGATAATCCCCACACGAAACCATTCGCCTTTTGGGAAACTTGCATCGCCGAAGTGAAACGAGTGCGGCCCGATGCGATCTTTCTTTCCGAGGCCTTCACGCGGCCCAAGATCATGTATCGACTGGCAAAGCTCGGATTCACGCAATCGTACACCTATTTCACTTGGCGAAATTCGAAGCAGGAGTTGACCGAATACTTCACCGAGCTTTCACAGTCGGCGCTGGCCGATGTGTTTCGCCCAAACCTGTGGCCGAACACACCGGACGTTCTGCATTCCTATTTGCAAACCGGCGGCCGGCCGGCGTTTATCGCGAGGGCGATTCTGGCGGCGACGCTTGGGGCAAACTATGGTATCTATGGAGCGGCGTTCGAGCTGCTAGAGCACGCCCCGCGAGAGCCTGGCAGTGAAGAGTATTTGAATTCGGAGAAATATGAACTCAAGCGTTGGGAATTCGAACGCCCCGATAGCCTGCGCGAACTGCTCGCGCGGTTGAATCGCATCCGCAGGGAGCACGCGGCCTTGCAGCGCAACGGCAGTGTTACATTCCATGCAATCGACAGCGATCAGTTGTTGGCGTTCAGCAAACAGGCGGCAATCGGCGACGACAAAGTACTTGTCGTGGTCAATCTCGATCCTCACCAAACCCACAGTGGCTGGCTGGAGTTGCCCGCCGAATATGCTGATGGTTGCGAGGCGATCGACTTGTTGGCCACGAGTGCGTTCCGCTGGCATTCGCCGCGCGTGTACATTGAATTGAATCCACAAACGGCGGTCGCCCATGTGTTTCATTTACGCCGCTGAGTAGCCAATCAATTTGCCGAAATTGCAAGAATGTGAATCATTCCACCGGAATTGCCAACCGCCGATCACTAACCAATTCAGGTTCCAGAATTATCCGATGACCGCCGAAGTTGTCACCGATTCGCCCGTAGCCTATTCAAGCGCCAGCGCCGCCGCGGCACTCGAAGCCGCGCCCCTCTGGTATAAAGACGCCGTAATTTATCAATTGCATGTGCGGTCGTTTTGCGATAGCACGGGAGACGGCATCGGTGACTTCGTCGGCTTGACCGAGAAACTCGACTACTTGCAAGATTTAGGCGTGTCGGCGCTCTGGCTGCTGCCGTTCTATCCGTCGCCGCTGAAAGACGACGGTTATGACATCTCCAACTATACCGACGTCAACCCGGCCTACGGCACACTACGCGATTTCAAGAACTTTCTGCGCGAAGCTCATGCTCGCGGCTTGCGCGTCATTACGGAGTTGGTATTGAATCATACCTCCGATCAACATCCCTGGTTCCAACGCGCCCGCCAAGCAAAACCAGGCTCGTTGCATCGCGAATTTTATGTTTGGAGCAATGCACCCGACAAGTATCTCGATGCCCGCATTATTTTCAAAGATTTTGAGCCTTCGAACTGGAGTTGGGATCCGGTCGCCAAATCCTACTATTGGCATCGGTTCTACGCGCATCAGCCGGACTTGAACTTCGACAACCCGGCGGTACACGATGCATTGTTCCAGGCGTTCGATTTCTGGTTGAAGATGGGCGTCGATGGCATGCGCCTCGACGCCGTGCCTTATCTATACGAGCGTGAAGGCTCTAACTGCGAGAATCTGCCGGAAACACATTTCTTTCTGAAGAAGCTACGCCGGCACATCGACGACCATTTTCCCGGACGGATGTTACTCGCCGAAGCCAATCAATGGCCGGAGGACGCCCGTGACTATTTCGGCGATGGCGACGAATGCCACACGGCGTTTCATTTTCCCGTCATGCCGCGGCTGTTCATGGCCAAGCACATGGAGGACCGCTTTCCGATCGTCGATATTTTGCAGCAAACGCCGCCGATTCCTGACAATTGCCAATGGTTCATCTTTTTGCGCAATCACGATGAGCTAACGCTGGAAATGGTCACCGATGAAGAGCGCGACTATATGTATCGTGTCTATGCGCACGACCGCGAGGCGCGCATCAATTTAGGCATCCGCCGCCGCCTGGCACCGCTGCTCAACAACAATCGGCGCACGATAGAATTGCTCAACGGTCTGTTGTTTTCGCTGCCAGGGACGCCGGTGATCTACTACGGTGACGAAATCGGCATGGGAGACAATATCTATTTGGGAGACCGCAATGGCGTGCGCACGCCGATGCAATGGAGTGCCGACCGGAACGGCGGTTTCTCGAAGGCCAATCCGCAGCGGCTGTTCCTGCCCGTCGTCATCGATCCCGAATACTTGTACGAAAGCGTCAATGTCGAAACGCAGCGCAATAACCCGCAATCGCTCTGGTGGTGGATGAAGCGGCTGATCGCCTTGCGACAAAAGTACCCTGCTTTCGGCCGCGGCACACTTGAACTACTTTCACCCGAAAACGCCAAGGTGCTGGCGTTTTTGCGGAAGTACGACGACGAAATCATTCTGGTCGTCGCGAATCTGTCGCGCTTTGTGCAATGTGTTGAACTTGACTTGAGCGCGCTGGAAGGTCGCGTGCCGGTCGAGCTATTCGGACAAACTCGCTTTCCGCAGATCGGCAAATTGCCTTATTTGCTCACGCTGGGGCCGCATTCGTTTTATTGGTTCTCGGTGCCGCCGAGCGAATCGAGCGAGAGTTCGGATTCGATCGGTCACGTTCCTGCCATCAGCGTCCAAGAATCGTGGGACGAAATTTTCGCGGCTCGCCACCAGCCGCAGCTTCAGGCTGCCTTAAGAAAGTGGCTCCCGTTGCGGCGCTGGTTCGGGGGCAAAGCCAGAACGATTCAAAGCGTGGGGATCAAGGAGGTCATTCCATTGGGACCATCGAACCAGCGCCGCGGCTCGACCGAATTAGCGATGATTTGCGTGGAATATGTCGATGGTGAGCCGGAGAGCTACGTCATCCCGATCGGCTGTGCCATGGGCGAAGCTGGCGAGCGGTTGGCGGCCGAATTTCCAGGTGCGGCCATCGCTCGCATGCACCTCGTCGCCATCAAGCAGAGCGGCGTGCTCTTCGATTCTGGATTTGACGGCGCCTTCGCGGCCAACTTGTTCGACACGGTACTAAAGCGCCGCCGCACCAGGGGCCGCCACGGCGAATTGATTGCCTGGTCCACGTCGGCTTTGAAGCGCCAGCTTGGTGAATCGTCCGACCTTCCTGCGCCCGCGCCGGTAAAATCAGAGCAAAGCAATACCTCGATTATTTACGGCGAAAAAGCCATCCTCAAGCTATTTCGCCGCGTCGATGCCGGCATGAATCCTGATTTGGAAATCGGTCGTCTATTGCACATTCGACGCCGGTTTGCTCACGTTCCGGAATTGCTGGGAGCGATTGAATACCGCAATGAAGAGTCAGAGCCGCGAACCTTGGGAGTGATGTATGCGCTCGTGCCGCAATCGGAAACGGCCTGGCAGATGACGCTCGACCACCTCGGACGATATTTCGACCAAGTGTTGGCGCTTCCACTGGAGGAATGGCCCGTCGCCGACCTCAATCAGCGAACGCCCTTGTGGCACATGGTCGATCAACCGCCGCCACGACTGGCCGAAGAGCTGGCGGGCGGATTCTTGCACCACGCCGCGCTGCTCGGCCAGCGCACCGCGGAACTGCATCGAGCGCTGTCCGAAGGAGCCAACGAGGCAGCGTTCGCGCCAGAAAGCTTCTCGCAGCTTTATCAAAGGTCGATGTATCAATCGGCCCGCAAGTTGGCATCGCAAAAATTGCAGTTGCTCAAGCGGCGATTGAGCCATATCCCGCCTGCCGCCGAGGCGCTCGCCCAAAGCCTGCTCGAACGCGAGCAACTGGTCTACGATTGCTTCCATGCCATCGTCGGCAAGAAAATCTCTGCCAGCCGAATTCGCTGCCACGGCGACTACCATCTTGGTCAGGTGCTCTACACCGGCAAGGACTTTGTGATCATCGATTTCGAAGGCGAGCCGGCACGGCCGTTGACAGAGCGCCGCCTGAAGCGCTCGGCGCTGCAAGACGTCGCCGGCATGGCGCGGTCGTTGCACTACGCCGCGCTGCAAGGCTATTTTCAACTGGCAGCCCGCGGCCTGGTGACCATCGAAAATACACGACCACTCAAGCAAGCCGCCGCCTTCTGGTATCGCCGTGCAGCAGTGGCGTTTTTGAAAGCCTACCACGATCACAGCCTCGATGCTGCATTTTTTCCGGCATCCCGCGACGAGCAAAATATACTGCTCGATTTTTACCTGCTCGAAAAAGCGATTTACGAACTCGGTTACGAACTTAATAACCGTCCCGACTGGGTCGAAGTCCCCTTGACCGGCATATTGGAGCTGCTTGCGTAGCGACAGGTTGGTGCGGAATTCGTGGAAATTCCGTGGGCAAAAATTGATCCAGTGACATGCTGCGAACTCGATACCGGCCGAGAGGTGAAACAACAACCATGCCGCCTGCGACAACAGCCCAGAAGTTGACCACACCGCCAAACCGCGGCCTCGCCAATCTGACCATGAGCGAACTGCCACTGGGCGCTACGTATCTCGGCGATGGCCAGACTGGTTTCAACGTCTGGGCGCCGAAAGCGACGTCGCTGGAAGTCGTGATCGCGTCGCAACAAAATCGTGCCGTGCCACTCGATCGCATCGATGGCTATCATTGCACGATCGCAGCCGACGTGCCGCCCGGCACGCGCTATTTGTTCCGCTTTCCCGACGGTCGCCAATGGCCCGATCCAGCCTCTCGCTTCCAGCCTGAGGGGGTACACAAGCCATCCGCAGTCGTCGCTTCCGAGTTTGCCTGGACAGACTCGACATGGCGCGGTTTACCACTGGCTGAATATGTATTGTACGAACTTCACGTCGGCGTCTTCACGCCAGAGGGAACCTTCGACGGCGTGATTTCACAGCTTGACGCGTTGGTGGAATTGGGCATCACGGCGATCGAACTCATGCCGCTCGCACAATTTCCAGGCCGCCGAAACTGGGGTTATGACGGCGTGCATCCGTTCGCCGTGCAAAATAGTTATGGTGGGCCGCTAGGTTTGAAGCGGCTGGTGGACGCCGCCCATGTCCGCGGCTTGGCCGTCGTGCTCGATGTGGTGTACAACCACTTAGGCCCGGAAGGAAATTACTTCAACGAATACGCTCCGTACTTCACCGAGCGCTATCACACGCCGTGGGGCGCTGCGCTGAACTTTGACGGACCTAATAGCGACGAGGTGCGCAGGTTCTTCCTCAGCAATGCGCTCGAATGGATTACCGCTTATTACATTGACGCGCTGCGGCTGGACGCGATTCATGCGATCGTCGACGAGTCGGCCTTTCCATTTTTGAAGGAGCTTGCGGCGGCGGTTCGCGCAAGGGGCGAAGAGCTGGGCCGGCACGTCTTTACGATCGCCGAAAGCAATCGTAACGATCCGCGCCATATCCTCTCGGCCCAGCAGAATGGATTCGGGCTTGATGCGCAGTGGAACGACGATTTCGAACATGCGCTGCGCGTGGCGCTCACCGGCAACGCCGACGGCTATTATTGCGACTACCGCGGCCTGGAGAAGCTCGCTAAAGCGTTTCGCGACGGCTTTGTGCTCGACGGTGGTTATTCGTCTTTTTACCGCCGACGCCACGGTGCGCCGGCGAGCGCCGTCCGCGCCGGCCAACTGGTCGTATTCTCGCAGAATCACGATCAAGTCGGCAACCGACCTTGCGGCGAACGATTGTGCCACGATGTCGATTTTGAATCGGCCAAACTGGCTGCCGCGGCGGTAATATTTTCTGCCTCTATCCCGCTGCTATTCATGGGAGAGGAGTACGCCGAGCAGGCACCGTTTTTGTATTTCGTCAGCCATAGCGACCCGGCCCTGCTGGAGGCGGTGCGGAAGGGAAGGCGAGAAGAGTTTGTCGATTTCGAATGGCCCGACACCTGGCCCGACCCATGTAGCGAGCAGACGTTCGACCGTTCGCATCTCAACCACGCGCTGCGATTCGACGGTCGCCACGCGACCATGTGGAACTATTACCAAGAACTGATTCGGCTCCGCAAGGAGCAGTCGGCGCTGTGGAACCTCGATAAGAATTCGATGAACGTCGAACTGGTTTCCGACGGCGAAGCGATCTTCGTTTTGCGCATGGCAGGGGCTGACGGCGCTGCAATGGTAATGAATTTCGCCGATCATGACGTTGACGCCACACTCGAATTGCCTTGTGGCATCTGGCGGCGGGTGCTCGATTCGAGCGATGTACAGTGGGGCGGACCTGGCTCGCAACTGGCCAGGGAAACCACATCCAGCGGCAACATCCGCGTACAAATCGCACGGCGTTCGGCCTTGGTCTGGGTGCGGTAGTTGGAGGCGTTCGGTGGCGCTTATTCGCCCTGGGGCGCGAGCAGCGCCACCGGAAATCGTCGCAGCAAGTCCGAAAGGCTCAGCTTGCCACCGCTCAGCGACTCACCGGTGAAGGCGTTTTGCCATTGGCCGGCAGGAATTGATAGCGTCGTATCACCCCAATCGCCGCCCAGCGTGAGTGGCAGCCTCGGCACAACGGAAATGGCCATTCCGCCGCGCACGAATGCCACTACGTGGCTGGACCGCTGGCCGGCGGCGGCCAGCGGCGCATAAGACGCCGCGTTGAACCAGTTGCCGTGCGTTTGTCGCATTCGCAAGGTTTGCCGAATGAGCCACAATTTCGGCAGTCCGTCCGCAGCACGCTCCATGATTTGTTCGGCGGAAAGTTCGTCAAGTTGGCACAGCAACTTTCGCCGCCAGGAATAGTCCACCGGGCGGCGGTTATCGGGATCGACCAAATTGAGATCCCACAGCTCGCACCCTTGGTAGATGTCTGGAATGCCCGGTGAGGTGAGTTTGAGCAGGGTTTGCGCCAGCGAATTCACTCGCCCGGCCGCGATGATTTCTGCGGTGAAGTCGCCAACCGAGTGGGTAAACTCCTCGTCGCCAAGCGTTGCCGCGACGAATCCGCGCAGCGTTTTCTCGTACTCATCGTTTGGGGTGAGCCAATCCGTGTGCTGCTTCGACTCGCGCGCTGCTTTTTCCATAAATGCCGTCATCCGCTCGGCATCGATTGGCCACGCGCCCACGAGCACCTGATAATACAAATATTCGGCATTTCGATCGGGTTGGAATTGCACCCGGTGGCGGTCATTTTTCGCCGACCAAAATCGCACCATCGCCGCCCATCGTTCAGGGATTTCTGACAACACGGCCAACCGCATCCGTACATCTTCGCCGCGCTTGGTGTCGTGGGTCGCCGTCGCCAGCATCGTGTGCGGATAGCGCTTGAGCATCGCCAGATTATGCTGATGAAACTCTGCCACCGACACGCCGAATCGATTCGGCTCGCCGCCGACATCGTTCAGCGCCACAAAGCGGTTGTAGCAATAGAACGCCGTGTCTTCGACTCCTTTGGCCATCACCGGCCCGGTGCTTTGCTGGAACCTCATCACCAGTTCGCTTTCCAAAGGCCCGGTGGTTTCCAGCAGCAAAATGCCGCGAAAGAAGTCGAACAAATCGGCGTCGATTTCGGGCCGATTTTGCTTCGCCAACTCAATCGCATTCTCGACATATCGTCGATCCGTGTCGGTGACCTGCCGCGCGTCGGCATTGACGTATGTTCGATAGACCGGCAGGCAAGCGATGACCTCGCGAACCATCGAGTGTAACTCGCGGCGGGTGAAATCGCGGTAGCGCCGATGTCGCTCGCACACGTCGGCCAATTGTGCGGTCAGCCGATTGATGTCGCTGGCAAACAAGTCGCGCATGACCATGTGCTTTTTTTCGCGCGCCAAGGCCACGAAGTCGGTCGGTTCACCGGTGAATTCGGCATAGAATTCCGAAAGCGGTTCAGCGGCAAGGGGATTGACGAACAGCCCCAGCACGCAGTTCAAAAAGTCGTATCCGGTGGTTCCCGCGATCGGCCAATCGGCGGGAATTGCTTCGTCTGGCATCAATATCTTTTCCGCGACAATCCATGCCCGGCTCGACCTCTGGGCGAGCCGCTGAAAGTACTGCTGTGGGTCGCGCAGGCCGTCGGGATGATCGATCCGCAGCCCGTCGAGCACGCCCCGTTCGAGCCAGTGAGCTATCAACGCATGCGTGTCATGAAAGACGCGATCATCCTCCATGCGCAGGCCGACGAGCGTATTGATGTCGAAGAATCGGCGATAGCCCAAATCCTGCTTGGCGGTGCGCCACAAGGAGAGCCGGTAGTTCTGTCGCTCCAGCAGCGTATCGAGTTCATCCACCGAAGCGTTCAACTCGCCAAGAACTTGATCGACGGCGGCCGACAGTTGAGGATGTTCTTGAAATTCGCGATCGAGCAGCCGGCGCAACACTTCCTTGTCGCGATGCCGTCGCGCCGTGCTGATCCTGTCGGTTTGCGAGGCTAGCGGCAGGGTCGTCGCGAAATCGGCGGCAAAGGCCAAGAACTCGGATTCCGCCCGCTCCGCAGCGGCCGAGAGGATACCTTCCAGCGATCGGGGCGCCAACGGCAAGACGTGATCGAAGTAACGGACCAGAAACGAGCCTCCTTCGCGTTCAAGCTTAATCTCTCCCGCCTCCAGTACGCGGCCGTAATGATCCGCCAGAATCGGCATCGAGACCAGGTTGTGCAGCTTCTGTTCGAGCGGCTCCCAGTCGACGTCGAAATAGGCGGCATAGCGGCTCGATGGGCCATTTTCCAGCACATCCCACCACCAGCGATTTCCGCGATCCGCAACGCTCATGTGGTTGGGTACAATATCGAGCACCTGGCCCAAATGGTGCTTGCCAAGCTTCATACAGAAATCTTCGTGCCCCAGCGTGCCACCCAGTTGCGCATTGACGCTGTGATGGTCGAGCACATCGTAGCCGTGCGTACTCCCCGGAGCGGCTTGCAGATAAGGGGATGAATAGACGTGACTGATCCCCAGCGCCTCCAAATAGTCGGCAATCTCTGCCGCTTCAGCAAAACCAAACCCAGGTCGCAATTGCAAGCGATAGGTGCAGCGAAGTGCGAAGGTGGTTTCATCGTGCATTGTTCGCTCCGATTAATTTACTTGTAAATCGGTCATCATCTGCACAGCCACCCACGAAGTTCATCCGAAACCCAGCCCACGTCGAGAGGCAGGTCCGAACTAGCCGTCGCTAGTTGGAGGCAGCTCGGACATGCATCATGACTGGTCGGCCGGAGTCCATTTTGTCATGCAGCATCGCCGTTTCGCGTCATTGTGGTCGAACCTCCGCGAGTGTATATGCTACCCAGGTTGCCTCTTTTCCGCAGATCGTCGCTTCTTCAATGTGGCGAGATCCATCATTTTGCCGCATCCGCATGGGTGAATTGAGAAAGTACCGGAAAATTAACCTTGCCGCGATCCTCGCGATCGTGGCGGGCTACCATTTTTTCGCCTGCCCAAGTGGAAAAAGTGAAAACCTTTATCCTGGTTTCCTGGAGAGTGGAAAGCGGCTTTCCCCTCCGCTTATAATTTGTGCTGTGGAACAAGAACAATCGGTGTAATCCATTTATCGAGACGATCTTATGTTGACCAAGTCGTTTTGCCTGCTTGTCGGGATATTTGCTACTTTCACTGTCGCAAACGCTGGCGATGACGGCTGGGTTCCAGTGGCGACGCCTACGATCGTGAACGAGCCGGCGACAACGGTTTACTACCCGCCGTCGTCGACCGCATCCTACGCAGCGCCGGTTGATACCTATTGCATGCCACAAACGCAAGTAATGACGCAGCGGCGTTATTGGGCTGCGAAACCCGTCTACGAGACGTCCGAGCGCGAGGAGCGGGTGGTTGTGCGAAAGCCAGTTTACGACACGAGCTACCGGGAAGAGAAGTACCTCGTGCGCAAGCCCGTCGTTGAAACGGCCGAACGTGAGGAAACGTATACGGTGCTGAAGCCGGTGTATGAAACCAGCGAACGCGAACAGCGCGTACAGGTTTGCAAGCCGATCTATGAAACTCAACTGCAAAACCGGTATGTCACGCAATACATGCCTTACGTCAGCTATCAACCAACCTACTTGGGCTGGGGAGTGTGGGGGCAAACGGCCGTTACCGCGTACGCGCCGCAGGTAATGGCACAACAAGTTCCAATCCAAACCGTGCGGTATGCGATGGAGGAGGAAGTGCGCAAGCAACCGGTGACCACGATGAAGTATGTCGAAGAGCATCAGACTCGCAAAGTGCCCGTCACCACGACGCGCTGGGTGGAAGAGGAAAAGTCACGATCGATCCCCCAGACCACCGTGCGATTTGAAGAATCCGTTGAAGTCCGCAAAGTGCCGACGACGACCATGCGCATCCAGTGGGAAGAGCGGACAGAATGGGTTGCGGCAGGGTCTTGATTGCGCGGGTGGAACATTCAGGCTTCATGCGAAGTCGGAAAACCTGCAGCCGTCGCAGCCACTCGGCGGTCGCTAGCCGCCGCGCACATCGCAGAGCAGGTAATCGAGGCTGCTAGCCGAACCGCACGCGATTTGCCGTGCGATGTTGCACTGCAAATCCCCGCTCGATCCGCGGGATCTACCAATTATGCATTCAGCTTCACACCTGGATCGTCGCCGATATGAATCCACAAGTGAACGTGCGGCGAACCGCGGAAATACCAAACGAAGGCCGGCCCTTCCAGCCGCCAGTTGTCCCACACCTGATCGTCGCCAAGATCCTGCGCTTGGTAATATGCCAGCGAACATTGGTCGAGTCCGCCTTGCTTAACCAGGCAGGCGATCACTTCCTCTTGATCGGCCTCGCGGTATGGCGCAAGCATTAGTTTCATCGCCTTTTGAAGTTGCTCGCGCTGGTCAGCGCTCAATTCTGTCACTGGAATTCCAGGAAATTCCCGCGTTGCGCCGCGGAAATCGACGGCCTGCTCGCGCGGCAACTTGGCGACCAATGCCGACGTGCGCTGTTTTCCATCTAGCATTTCGTAGACCTTGTTCGCTTCCAGCGCTTGCGGCCAGAAAATGTTGCCAGGATGGTCCGGCTTCTCATTGAATCCTTGGGCGGCGTGCCCGTGGAAGATCGGTCCGCCAAACGCCATGTGGTCGATACTGTTGCCATCGACTCGCGCGGTCAGGTGCCGGCCGGTCATCACCAATTCGAACTTCCCTTCGCCCGGCTTGCCGAACAGCGCGATGCTTTGCTCGTTGCCGTATCCTCCGGCGTCGTCTTCGAGTTGTTTATCGAGCTTATTGACCCACTCGGGATTGAACAGACCTTCATAAATCGCGCGAATCAATTCCTGCTGATCTGTGGTGTAAAAATCAGTACCGATGCTGTGTTCGGTGATCTGCCAATTGTTGGCAACGCGCGTACGCAACAAACCGCGCGGTCGGCCTTGGCGCTGCTGTAGCTTAAGCGTTTCGGCGGTTTCCACGAAGTCCCAATCGAACGCAATTGCTTTTCGCTGCGAATCGCTGAGCGAATTATAAAGTTGCTTGACGAGCGTTTCTGGAGCTTTGATTGGCTGGTCGGCGGCGCGGACGACGACCTTGGACAAGCCCAATGCGCCCGCGGCAACGGCTGTCGCCCCCGCGGCCTTGATAAAGTCGCGACGGCTGAGGAAATCGAAGCCCGATTGGCAATCGGGGCAATTGCGATAGTGCGGATCCATAATCCATGCTCCTTGATCCTGGCGAGGGATGCGTTAGCGGGAGATGAATCGCTAGCGCTACGATTTGGTTGCCAACGACGCTGGCATTATTAGACCGTAGATTGCACCAGGATGCAAATCTTTGGAAAACTGGGTAGCGACGATCAGCCGCTCTGCCGACGGACGCATCTTGTGACTGAAACCGTCGCCGCTACCTTTCCAACTGAGCCGCAAGCTGCTTCCGGCGAGATTTCGTGCGCGGTCGGTCAGGCGTGTGCGCCTGATGTGCGGCATGGTTGATACGGTGCGGAAATGCAGGCGTTCGACGAGCACTTCTTGCAAATCACGCTGGTGCGCAACGCTGACAGTTCGGGCAAAAAAAGGTCGATCGCTGTGCTTGGACGATTCGCCGGATCTGGCCGGCGCACCGGCGACATGGTTGGCCAGCACGATCGTATACACGATGGTGATTTTGATAGCCGCCGTTTTGATTCAACGCCGTGCGATAGGTGCCGTCCGACAATGTCGAACCTTCGTACTGAATTGCGGCTTGTAGCACCTCGATCAACGCGGCATGCAGTCGCTGCCAGGCGTGTTTACGAAGGCGCTGGCAGCAGGCCGCAGGATGAATGCTCGCCAGATGCAATATTTCCGAAGCATACAAATTGCCGACGCCAGCAACCGCTTTTTGATCCAGCAGGGCGACTTTGATCGCTCGGCGGCTGCGACCGAGCCGCTCGCGAAATTGCTCGGCGGAGACACTCAGCGCGTCCGGACCGAGCGACGAATCGCAGCCGCGGAATTTCGCTTCAAATTCTCCTGCCGTATAAAGCGTCACCGTGCCCAAGCCGCGGCGGTCCCAGAACCAAAGATCTGGCGAAGGTTTTGGACCAAAGCTCAATCGCAGCCGCAGATGCTCTCGCGTGGGCGGGGAGGAAAGTAGCACCAATCCCGTCATCCGCGGCTCAATGACGAGTGCTTCCACTTGGGGCAGTCTTGCGACAACCGCCGATGTCGCCTTTGTGCGGCTTGGTCCTTTCTCGCTTCCAGCGTCCGAAAACCAAATCACCACCCGCTTACCGACGCGCTCAATCTGCGACACGTACTTTCCTTCGATTCGCCGGCGAATGCAATCGATCCGCGGCATGATCGCAATCGGGCGTCGAGCGCACTTTGGACGCTGGACCGACAATGCGCGGCGGCCGACAATGGGCCGAATGCCGCGACACATGGTTTCTACTTCGGGTAACTCTGGCATGATGCTATGATACCAACTCGATTCACAATCGAGGATGCATTCGCACGGCAAAAGCCGCCATCGCTCGTCACAGGGCCGCTGGCCGCCTTCACGTACTTGGCGACTCGGCGAGTGTCGAATTCGAGAGTTGTTCGAGCAAACTCTCCAACTGAGATTCCTCGGCTTCGAGTTCGTGTCGATAATCTCGGGAAAACTCGGTGCGATGCACTTCGACCCGCTTTTTCTTGACGGCACTGGTGAGCAACTTCACCAGCAAATTACGTTGATCTGGCGAAATCGTAAGGTGAATGTCCGACATCGTAGCCCTCCTTCAGGTTGATGCTGTTCTGGGTTGAATGTTGCCAACGGAGAAGCGGTGACCATCAGCCGCAACGTTGCCGCTGGCGCGGGTTCCGTTGTAATTGTACCGCTCGGTCAATGGCGCGGCATAAAGTCGTCTGTGAGGAAGCTGAGCAGCTAGGCAATTTAGAGTAGCAACGATCGCCTACATGCCACGGCTACATGATTCCAGAGAGCTGGTAACTGGCTTGCAAGATCGGCGGATATTTCCGCGCACTCGATCGCTGCGCCCACGGGCCATCCTGCGACAGCCGCTGCGCATAAAAGTCGGAACGACGATGAAGCCAGCTATGCCGTCTGCGTTTGCGCCGCGGTCGCGTTGCCGTTCAAATGCATGTTCGCCGGGGTGCGCTCTTCTGGTTCTTCGAGATAGGTGTAGCCGCGAAGACCTTCTTCATAGAATTTTAAGAACCGCCCGGCTTGTTCGTAACCGATGTGCCCTTCGCGCACCGCGGCTTCGGTGGCGGTGCGAAGCTGGCTAATGAGCGCGTCCGGCTCGAATTCGACGTAGTCGAGTACTTCGCGGACGGTGTCGCCCTTGATGACGTGCTGCAAAATCACTTCGCCGGCGTCGTCCATTGCGACATGCACCGCGTTCGTGTCGCCGAAGAGGTTGTGCAAATCGCCGAGGATTTCTTGATACGCGCCGATTAAAAATGCACCTAGGTAATACGGTTTGCCTTCGTACGCATGCAGCGGCAGAGTTCGCTTCACATCGCGGCGGTCGATGAATTGATCGATCGTGCCGTCGCTGTCGCAGGTGATGTCGCCGAGCACTGCATACCGCGTTGGGCGTTCGTTCAAGCGATGAATCGGCATCACCGGGAACAGTTGCTTGATTGCCCAGCTATCGGGGATCGACTGAAAGAGCGAAAAATTGCAGAAGTAAGTGTCGGAAAGGAGCGCGTCCAACCCCTGCAATTCTTCCGGCACGAATTCCATCTGCTGGGCCAACTTTTGAATCTTATGGCAAATCGCCCAGTAAAGGTTTTCAACCGTTGCGCGCTGGTCGAGCGGCAAATAACCCTGGCTGAACAGCGTCATCGCATTGTCGAGCGATTGTTGGGCATCGTGGTAACTCTCCAGAATATTTCGCACACCGAGATTCTGGTAGGTCTCCATCAAGTCGATCAGCGGCTGCTCGACATCGGGCGACACCTGCGGCGGAACGCCATTTTGCCCCTGCTCGGCGACACCCAGTACGCCGAAGATCAGGCAACTGTGATAGGCCACCACCGCACGACCGCTTTCGGAAACAATAGTCGGATGTTTTACGCCGGCGTCGTCGCAGGCGCGCTGAATGTGGTAAACGACGTCGTTGGCATATTCCTGCAGACTGTAGTTGACGCTCGATTCAAAGTTGGTCTGCGAGCCATCATAATCCACGCCCAATCCGCCGCCGACGTCGATATATTCCAGGCCTGCGCCGCGGCTGGCAAGCTCTGTGTACACATGCGCCGCTTCGTTGAGCGCCGCCTTGATGTGGCGAATGTTCGTAATCTGACTGCCAAGGTGGAAGTGCAGCAGCTTGAAGCAGTCTTCCATGCCGCGGCTTTTCAGCTCGTCCAGCCCCTTGACGATCTCCGTCACCGTCAGGCCAAACTTCGAACGATAACCGCCGGATGCTTGCCAGCGACCTGCGCCACGGGCCGCGAGCTTCACGCGCATCCCGATCTTTGGCCGCACGCCGATTTTTTCAGCGTACTCCAAAATCAATCCCAGTTCGGTGTATTTCTCAACGACTGGAATGATATTTCGGCCGATTTTATGCGCAAGCATCGCCGTTTCGATGAACTCGGCATCTTTGAAGCCGTTGCAGATGATTGGCGTGTCGTTCGTGGCCATCGCCACCACGGCGAGTAGCTCCGGCTTGCTGCCAGCTTCCAGGCCAAACTTATACGGACGACCGAACTCGAGCACTTCTTCGACCACTTGCCGTTGCTGATTCACTTTGATCGGATAGACGCAACAGTAACCGCAATGATATTTGTGCTCGGCGATCGCGCCTTGAAAAGCAGTGTGAATCTCGCCGAGACGATGCTTGAGAATGTCGGCGAAGCGAATCAGAATCGGCAGATCGATGCCGCGGAGTTGCAGGCGATCGACCAATTGCTTCAGGTCGATCGACCGCTGCGGATCCTTCGTCGGATGCACGCAGACGTGACCGTTGCCGTTGACGGAGAAGTAGCCATTGCCCCAACGGGAAACTTCGTACATTTCGGCGGCGTCGGCCACCGACCAGCGCTCCAATTCGAGATCAAGTTTCAACTTGGTTGCCCTCGACAAATTGTTACAGCAACAGAAACCAACCCGATGAAGACTCGAGACTGTGCAATGCGGGACTCTGCGCTCGAGTGCGCTTCAGGTTCGTAGGCTGAGAGTAATCGCTCTATCATAGACCGGTCGGCTGGCATTGTGTAGAGAGATTTCTCATTTTTGTGTGCCTCTCTCGCGGCGGCGCAAAATGCCCTTGGACGTGATGTCGCGATAGGGCGAGGCGTTCCTTCGACAACTGCGTCGAGCACGCCGACCAAGCTCCACACTCCCTTCTGGCCGTGGGCAAGTCGGCATATACTTGGACGAATTCTACTTCGCCAGGAGTACCCATGAGCGAATTGTTGGGAGACGATCGAGACCGGATGGCGCGCGCCATCCGGCAGCGGCTAGAGAGCCTCCAGCGTGCTGGCGTGACACACCTGCCCAAGGGCAGAGCCGCCGTTTCGGCAGCGCGTCCGACGGCGGCCGCGACCCGCTTGCCAACTGATGAGGTGCCAGTCACAGTGCTTGAGCCCCCCCATAAAACTGCCGTGCGGAATGCAGCGACAACCGCGGCAAAGCTGAGCAGGCCCGCCGTTGTGCCGCCGAAATCCCCTCTGCCGGTCGATGCTCCGACAACTGTAGCGTTGGCGTCGACCGAGCAGCATACCGCTGCGCTCGAAGTGATCCGGCAAGAAGTCACCTCCTGCGTTCGATGCTCGGTCTTGGCCAGCACGCGAACCCAAACCGTCTTCGGCGTAGGCAATCCGTCGGCTAAAATTTGCTTCTTTGGCGAAGCCCCAGGCGCCGACGAAGACCGTCTGGGCGAGCCATTCGTCGGCCGAGCCGGGCAACTGCTCACGAAAATGATCCAAGCCTGCGGGCTAAAGCGGGAAGACGTCTATATTTTGAACGTTCTCAAATGCCGGCCGCCGGACAACCGCAACCCTCTGCCGGATGAGGTGGCTAATTGTCGAACGTTTTTTGAGCGGCAGTTCGATGTTGTTCGGCCCGAAATGATCTGCTGTCTTGGCGCGGTTGCTTCTCAAGCCTTGCTTCAAACCGACCGGAGCATTGGCAAGCTTCGCAAGTCGTTTCACAATTTCCGCGGCATTCCAGTCCTTTGCACCTATCATCCAGCATATCTTTTGCGAAATCCGGCGGCTAAGGGGGACGCTTGGGAAGACCTTAAATTGATGATGGGGCGATTGGGAGTGCAACTTTGATGGCAATGCCGACGAGTCACGGTCCTTAAAGCGATCGTCCCGGAAAAAACGTCCTTCCAGCGCGGCAGCGAGTTTCGGAGCGATCTACGGCAAATTTTTTGTTGGCTTGAAGCCAAATTGTTTCCCTGCTACGTTCTCTTGCCAACATCGGCCCAGCGCCCGGATCGAAGAATACATGGTTTCAATGCCCATCGCAGCGACCCGCGACGCATTTCCAAACCAGTGCCGCGCTGGCCAGCACGCGGAGTCTATCCAACTGCCTCGAAGTGGGCGCGGCTGGAAACGCAACGCTCGTGGTGGCTGAGGCACTGCTTTTTGGGATAATTACACTTCCTGAAGCGCCATCTCGTGGCATCGGCATGAACGATTCGATCGACGCGGCATGGGGTAGAATGGTAAGATTGGCAGCAATACGAGCGATCACCTGAATGCAGGTAGCACACAGCACGTCCCCGTAGCTCAACTGGATAGAGCGTCGGCCTCCGAAGCCGAAGGTTACAGGTTCGAATCCTGTCGGGGATATAGACTTACGTCGTGCTATAATTTGTGTGGCACAACTTTTGGCACAAAACAGCCCCCGCCTGCGCTCAACAGGCGGGGGCCCTAAGGCGAGCACTCTGGCTCACCCGTGCGTGATCACGGTCAATAGCTGGAGGAATCGCCATGAAGTTCCCGAAACCCTGGTATCGAAAGAACCGCGGCTGGTACGTCACGTTGCGGGGCAAGCAAATCCCGCTGGGCGCCGAGAAGAAAGCGGCCTTTGACGAGTATCAGCGCATCCTGCGCGAGCCACCTCGCGTGGAATCGTCCGTCCCCGACTCCGACTCCCTGGCAGTGCTGATCGACCAGTTCCTCGACTGGGTTCAGCTGCACCGGGCCGCGGATACCTACGAGTGGTATCAATATCGGCTGGAACGATTCGTGCAGACCTATCCGGATCTGACGGTCGCGCAACTGAAGTCGTTTCACGTCCAGCAATGGATTGACGGCTATCAAATTTCCAACGGCAGCAAGCGGAACTACTGCCGCGCCATCCAGCGCTGCCTGCGGTGGTGCGAGGAGCAAGGACTGATCGATCGTTCTCCGATCGCCCACTTTAAAAAACCCCGCGGCGGCATCCGCGAAGTGGTCATTTCCCCCGAGGAGTACCAAGCGATCCTGGGCGCCACCAAACGGCAGGCCTTTCGCGACCTGTGCATATTCGCCTGGGAGACGGGGGCCAGAGCCGCGGAATGCCTGAAGATCGAACGGCGGCACCTCGACCTGGCCAATCACCGGATCGTCCTGCCCCGCAGTAGCGAGAAGATGCAGCGGGCACCCCGGATTATCTATTTGACCGAGTCCTCCGAACTGATTGTTCGCCGGCTGGCACTCAAAGCGCCCGTCGGGAAGTTGTTTCGTAACAGCGACGGCAACGCGTGGACCACCGATGCCGTCAACTGCGCGTTTGTCCGCATCGAAACGAAACTCAAAAGGAAATATGGCCTGACGGCGTTTCGGCACAGTTTTGCACATCGAAAGCTAACTAGTGGCGTCGATGCCCTAACAGTTGCGGTTTTGCTGGGGCATTCCGATCCGACGATGGTGGCGAAAGTTTACGGGCATTTGACACAGGCCCCCGGGTACCTGCTTAAGGCTTTGCGAGCTTGATGTGCTTGAGGCGGTGCGGCCTACCGGGCTTGGGTAATTGGATTGCACCTGGTCCGAGACGCCCCAATTCGATGAAGGACTGCAGATCCTCCTCAGCCACCCGCAGGCCCTTGCCGCCGACACCGATCGAGATTGCGGTCAATTTGCCGCTAGCCAGGAGGGAATAGACGTTGGCAAGACTGCAGTTGAGCCTCGCGGCAATTTCCTTCGGCTTATACAATGGAAGCTGGCTCATTGGTCGTTGAAATTTGGTTGCTGCGGACGCAGGGATTCTCCGAACTTGTTACCCGCTTTGCGAAGGTGCCAACTAAGCAGCCCGGTGCTCGAGCGTGCCCAGTCGAATCCGCAAAAACCCTACAGCCGTGCGAACGGCAGGATCAATTCATTTGTTTTCAGGTCAATTTTCCGCATGGTCAATCGCTCGAATAATTTGCAGGCAGAGTCACACCGAACCACCGTCGGCGAAGTCCATCCTCTATATGCCAGTTCGGAGTAAGCGCCAACTAGCGCGGCAATGTGCAACATCAGGACGGCTCAAGTGCTTGGGTCTGTGTCAGTCGCCAATAGGGTGCCTCGTTCATTTCCGGAAACGAGCGTCGATTGCATTGGCCGACGGTGGTGACGCCGGGCGGACCACCATTGCCGTCGCGGCGGACGTGGGGCTGCAACTCTGCGATTCATAATCCCGGGTCAGTCGCTGCATAGTTTTCACTTTTCCGGCTGGCCCGAATCAGACTCGGTAGACTCGTAGAGTCGCATCGGGAATCTTAAATCGACGTCCACTCCGGTCTGGCCTCGTTTCGACCTCTCGAAACGCGGCCCGACATAATAGGGCCGCGGCGGAATCCAACAAGCTCCCGCGTCTGAACTTCGCCACAGCACGCCTCAACCGGAAAAGCACCGGTTTGGCGCCGGGAATACCGCATGTTTTGTGCTGGTCGGGACTGACTTATAGAGCCACACGAGCTTGACACTGGGGCCGAATTCCGCTGGTTGTGTCGCGGGGCCGCCCACCCCTAAACGAATCGAAGAGGAGTAGTTTTCCATGTCAACAGCCCAGTTTGTTCAGGAAGGTGCGAGCATCGACTATACGCCGGCGGCGGATGTTGCCGACGGGCAAGTCGTGGTCCAGGGAGATCTGGTCGGCGTCGCGAATCGGGCGATCCCAGCGGGCGCGCCGGGATCGCTTGCGGTCGAGGGAGTGTTTGATTTTCCGAAGGCGACCGATGTAGCTTATTCCTTCGGCACGATTCTCTTTTGGGATCCGACGGCGGGAATCGTCACGCTCACGGGAGGCAGTAATAAGCAGGCCGGCAAGGTCGTCCGCGCGGCAGCCACGACCGATCCGACCGTGCGGGTGCGCCTCGCTTCGCAGGCCAAGCCGGGCACCCTGCTGTATGCGAACACCGCCGCCAGCGCTGCAATCGCCAACACCGCTGCGGAGACCCCGTTTGATAAAAGCGCCACGATCCCGGCAGATTCGTTGAAAGCGGGGGATGTCCTACGAATCCGAGCGCTGGTGTTTGTGACCAGTACGAGCGGTTCGCCGGCGTTCACGATTCGTCTTAAGGCAGGTTCAACCGCAATCGCGGTCGACACGTTCATCGCGGGCGCCATCGCTCCGATCATGCCAATCTACGTTGATGCGACCGTTGTGTTTCGAGCCGTGGGAGTCGGTGGTCAGTACGTGGCGATTGGCACGATGACTTCTTGGCCGGATGGCTTTTTCACGGCCGCCACGGCGCTCGATCGCCAAGGAGAGAAATTTTTTCGTTACGGAAGTTGTTTTGTGAACGCAGTTTGCGAGTTCCTCATAATTCGTAATCGTAAAATTTGTGTTATAGCGTGTTGCTGCGAGGCTTTTGACCGCTCTCGGTGAGCATGGTGAGAGCGCCGATCAAAGGCGGCCTTTGTCACAAAGTCTTTCGCAGACTGTGGATAGGTTGCCGATTGAGACGGCCGCGATTTATGACCGCAGAGTTCACTGGCGTGTAGCTCTGGGTTTGCGAACGGTTGGGCAGTATCCCGTGCAAAACCCTCTTCGTAACGACTCTCTCCGCAGTCGCTGGTCGCAAGCTGTTGACGGCAAGGCAGTTAGCGGGTTCGAGTCGCGTTCGATCGGTGTGAAGTCGAAAGCAACCGACCGCGGAACTTTGTGCCGCGGCTTTCAAGCAAAGAATACGCCCGCCGAACGTATCTTCCTGGCAACTGGCCAATAGTTGCCTGGCATGACGAAAACCGCGGTTTTGCAACCGGCGAGCCGGGGTGCAAAAATAAGGTTAACTTCCACTGGCTGGGCAACTTACGACGAACACCCGCATGCGAAACATCTACACGAGATTGCTCCTGCTGATCGCCGGCGCGACCCAGCGGGAACTGGCCCGACAGGTCGCTTACTTGAAAGTCGAGAATCAAATCCTGCGAGGCAAGCTGCCGGCGCGGGTTGCGGTCACGCCGCAGGAGCGCCATCGGCTGGTGCGATTCGGATCGCGGCTGGGCAAGGCGATCGATGAACTGGTTTCGATCGTGCATCCCGGCACGCTTCGCCGCTGGATTCGAGAAGCGCGGAAGGGCAAGCGGACCAAACCGTTGAAGAAAGGCCGGCGACCAACGGCCGAATCGATCCGCAAACTGGTTGTCAAACTTGCGCAAGAAACCGGCTGGGGATACAACCGCATTCTCGGTGAATTGCGGAAGCTGGGCATCAGGTCGGTCTCGCGGAGCACAGTCAAAAATATTTTGAAATCCAACGGGCTCGATCCCGGCCCACAGCGCGGCGTCGGCACCTGGGATGAGTTTTTGAAAATCCATGCGGCCACGCTCTGGCAGTGCGATTTCCTCTCGGTGAAAACGCTGACCCGCAAGGGCTTTCGCGACCTGTTCGTGCTGGTGTTTTTGCACGTCGAAACGCGGCGGGTGTTCGTCTCGCCTGCCACTTCCCATCCCGACGAAACCTGGGTTTGCGAGCAAGCAAACGCGTTCGTGAACCATGCCAGGAAAGTCAAGCTGGGCAATGATCTGGTCATGCACGACCGGGACACGAAGTTCACCGCGAAGTTCAAGGCCACGCTGACAACTGCGGGTATCAGCATTCGGCTTTCGCCGTACCGTTCGCCCAACATGGTCGCCTTCGCCGAGCGCTTCAGCCAAACCCTGCGGCAAGAATGCTTGGAGCATTTTGTGGTTTTTTCGCGCGCGGCATTTGAACCATCTCTGCTCGGTGTTCGTGGACTACTACCACCGCCTGCGGCCGCATCAGGGCAAGGACAACGAACTGCTGGTCGCCGGGCGGCGACGCAAGCGGAAGCCGACCGCCGACGTCGTGTCGCTTGCCGACGTTCGCTGCGAGCGGCGCTTGGGCGGTTTGCTTAAGCATTATTATCGCAAAGCGGCCTGACGATTGCACGGGGGCGTTGGCTGGGATCAACTTCGGGCGGCAATGCTCCGCTCGCAGGCTCGTTTTGGGCCGTTCGGGGCAAACTCTGCGATGGGATTCCCTCCGCCAAAGGCTCGCGCGGAATGAAAGCAATCAGCGATCATGAGTGACTGCGATGATTTTGGCTTGAATCTCATTTTTGCACAGGAGCATGCCGACCACGGCGACGACGCTCATTATGCACTGATCGTTCATAACAATTGCACCGGGCGGTCGCACAACCTCGACGCCGCTGCTTCTCATCAAGTTCCCGATCATTCCTCACAACTTAATTGGGGTTCGATTATACCTCATAATATGTACTAAAGGATCGCTGGACTAGTTCACAGTTTCTGGCTTGAAATCTTACCTAACTTCTCGGATTCAATTTTTGATAGGGGCACCTGTCCCGTTGTGCGCCCCTGGAGTTACAAGGCTACGGGTCTGTCCGTTTCTTAAATTTTTCCCTTTCGCGCCGGATGGCAATTTGGTCTTCGGCAACGCCGCGCACCCAATCTGAGAAATGCTCGAAGAGGCGTCGTGGTTCCAACTCGGTCTCAATGAACACGGTCACTGGTGGGTCCTGTTCCCCGTCGCAATAAAAAAATGAAAACGCACCTCCTGGATCGGAGAAAAAAACATAAGCATTCGTGGGCAATTTAAAAACAGATCCTGATTCTCGAAGCCAGTCTTCAGCCGAATCACGGAACCCCAACATCAGCGGAAACGTATAGTCCATGCCGACTAGAAAGTCCCCAGCATCCCGTCCCATTTCCAACAAAAAGTCCCGATATGCCTTTGGCAGGCGTACCGAGAAATGTGATTCAATAGAATTAATTTCTTCGAGCGTGCAACCAACAAATGACTCGGGTGTTGCCACGCCAGCCTCAATCAGTTGCTGCCTTACTACTGCATATATACTGTTCATAATTGACTACCTGACTCCTCGGCCACCGTGTGTTAGGTTTAGCTTGATGTTTGGGAATCGTGCCTGAAACTGGTCAATCACGTGCTGGCAGGAGTCGCATGGTTTACGTTCCGTAAAAAGGTTGATCGTTCCTCGCGCATTTTTGGGCAGATCTTTGGCGACATTCTCAAGGATTTTAACTTCGGTATGGTTTACTGTCGGCGCAGCACCTCGAGAATTAAGCGTTTCGAACAATCTAGCTGTTGGTGATTCAACCGTACCTAGTGGGCTTGCTTGTCCGCTCACGCTGGCGAGCAATTGCCTTGGCTGGCCTTGAATCACGCTTTCGGCGAGAGCGATATTTCGTGTTGTAGGCACGTGCAGCGACCGGCGAACCGAGTCGACAAGCTCCAGGCCTTCTTTCGCGGGAATGCCGCCTGTCCATTTGACGGTCTGCCCGGCGGCTAAATTGAGAAGCTCTGCCTTTTCACCCCACACGGCGATGTTCCATTTCGCACTGTAGACCTTAGCATAGGCTCTGATAAATGCTTGGCCCCCGCGGGTGGCGACCAAGCGAGTCACCACTTTTTCGCCCAAACTTTCGCAGACTTTGATCGACAGAAGCCGAGCGCCGGCTTCGCCACCGAGCGCACCGATACCGAACTTCGCCAGTTTGGCGGCCGGCAATGCGAGGAAGACCGCCTCGACCGCACTGAGCGCGCCCATTTTGACGCGGTCCCAGCCCTCGATTTTGTCGCCGAGCAAGGTCTCGCCTACAAAGGCATTGGAGCCATTCTTGACCCAAGAGCCGACCCATGAGTTGAGTGCCCAGGCTGCATTGAAGCGGTAAATCCGGGATTCGGTAAAATTCCACGGCCAGTTGATCAACGGGAGTTCGGAGTAATCATCGCCTAGCAGCGCATCATATTCCTTGCGTTCGATAATGGATTGAATGTACTCCGAATATATCGATCGCAGGCCTTCGTCGAGCTGTTCAGCCGCATTGTCGGCACTGCGGTATTTGGTGCCAAAGTTGGCAGTATTGCCAATGGCGATGACCTTCTGCTCCCTGTCAGGCCACCAGTCGTCTCGAAGCGATAACCATGCATATCCTCGTTTCTCGACAGTCCAACCGCGTTCCGTCGCCCAGGCCAGAAGTCCCATTCCCTCGTCCCCATAACGTTCGAGGAAGATTGTGTACATTTCTTCATAGTCAAAGCCGGCAATCTCAGGCGCTTCCTTGACTGGCGGAGGATCGGCTGTCTGAAGTTTCAGCGTCTTCTCGTTCTCCGATAACTGGACGCCTACAGGCAGTTTGTCTTCGAGAGTCTTGGTGATCGGCTTGGTGGTTTGCGGATCGCTTGGCGGTGCCGCTTGTTGCGCGTTGCCGCTCGTTTCCGCGACCGCTGCAACGATCAATACCGCTGTGCCAGCGGCGTTGACAATGCTTGCCACTCCATTAGCCGCATCGACAATCGCTTCATTGAGTGTTTCGTTTTCGTCGATGGCGGTGACTACGGAATTCACCACCGCCTTCAAGCCATTCTTGACGCCTTGCGATTGCCTGCACTTTCTGAATAACGGTTTAACTTACGCAGCCAAGCCGATGAGGCGCTGCGTTAGTTGCAGGATTTTTTGAGGGAGGGTGGTCGCGGCGGCGAGGGTCGATAATTCGGTTTGCAGGATGAGTT
>JADZDJ010000115.1 GCA_020851115.1 Pirellulales bacterium | reverse complement strand
GTTTTCCACCGTGCGCTGTTCAATCCACCACCAGATACCACCGACCGCTAACAATAACAACGCAGAAGCCACGATCCCGAGCCCGACCAACTGCGAAAAGCCGAAATATGCGAAGGCAGTTGGACTGGCAAATAACACTTCGCCGGAGTTGAGCGGCAGTTGGGGTATTGTCGGGTCCGTGATCAGCGGAACGGCAACTCGCTGTTGTCGTTCTCGGAACGACTCCAACGATTGATCTGCCCGGAGATCGATCACCAGATCGATGTGCATCTGACAGTAATCGAGGAAATACTCAACCGCATCTGGCTCATGGAGCAGCGCGCGATCGAACTGCGAAAGCCCTGCATTGGAAATCGTTCCGTCGACAAACTGGTCGATCAATCGCTGCAGATCGTGAGAGAACATCGGTTCTATGAATTTCATTGCCTTGGCCGTTAAGTATTTCCCATTCGTCGCTAGCCGAGGTTCACGCTTGCTCGTCACTCGCCAAAGTTTGCTTGATGCAGGTGTATAATGCTCGGCGGATGCGCGACAAGCTGTCATACACGCTACCGACCGGTCTGCCGATTTGTTGAGCGGCGGCTCGAATATTCCCGCCGCCGCCGTAACAGGTAGCCAGTAGTTCTTGGTCAACTTTTGAGAGTTTGCTCCGACAACTAGCCAGCGCCTGTAGCTTGGCCTGTCGCGATTCCTCTTGCCAATGGTTGCGCTGGGCGATTTGTTCGATCAACTCGTCGGAAAACGGCAATCGATGCCGTCCTCTGACTTTAAAAAAGTCGAGCGCCTTGAAGCGGGCGATCGTGCAGGCCCAAGCGTAAAAATCGGTCCCTGGCTGAAAATCGCCAAACTTGTCCCACATGGTGATCGCTGTTTGCTGGAACAAATCTTCCGCATCCGGAAGACTATGCACGAGGGCGAAAATAAAGCGAAACAACTGGCTCTTGTGGCGAGTCAGCAATTCAACGTACAGGTCGTCGCGTTCGCGTCGAGCTGAAGTGGAGCTTGCAGCCGTCAACATCCGTCTCCTTGCCAACTTCGAGAGCTTTCAAAATATGGCGGTCGAGCGATCTGTTCCCTGGCACCAACGCATCCATACATCCTAGGCATCAATAGTGTAATGGACTGGTTTCGAAAAACCTCTGCCTAACCGACCCCCAAAAACGCCGCCGCGTCGACCTTATTCGACGACTTATCGGTATTCATTGTGTTGCGCAAATCCATGCCTACACTGATGTTGCATCACATTGCCACAATTATAGAAGAATTTACTTGGACAGCGCCACTTTGTGGTTGGGGTGGTTGCTGAGTTGTGTATTGGAAAGGTTCTGCGCCATGGTCCTGTGGTGTCGAGGAGGCAGGATGAAAAAAGCGAAGGAGCAATTGAAGCAAGTTCGCG
Source organism: Pirellulales bacterium (assembly GCA_020851115.1). GTDB lineage: Bacteria > Planctomycetota > Planctomycetia > Pirellulales > JADZDJ01 > JADZDJ01. Next base: position 76,698 of record JADZDJ010000115.1, on the reverse strand, counting down.
CGCGGCGCGATTACTGGAAGGAGTTGGCCCAGGCGCCGGCTTCGGCCCGACCCGCCGCCGCCCCAAAAACAGCGCCCTGCGGCCGTGGCCGCCAGGCCAAGCCCCGTTGAACCGTCCTTGCCCCCCGAGCCGGCCGCGGCGGTCGATCCGCGGCAGCCGGTTCCGCGACACCAGTTCCCGCTGCAAGCTGTGGACTATGCCTTGAAACTGATTCGCGCGGGCGCGTCGCTGCGCGCCACGGCGAGGATCCTGTCCTGGCTGTTGCCGGAAGCGGGGTTGGGCCGACGGTCCCCTTGCTACCAAACCGTCCGGCAGTGGCTGCTGCGGATCGGTTTGCACGAACTGGGCCGCGCTCGGCCGCGGGGCGACGACTGGGCGTGGCTGGTCGATCACACCCAGCAACTGGGAGACAAAAAGGTGCTGTTGATCGTGGGGCTGCGGCTGTCGGCCTGGGACCGCAGCCGCCCGCTGTCGCAAAGCGACCTGGAAGTGCTCGTGCTCGAACCGGAAACGACGAGCACGGGCGAAAGCGTCTGTCGGCATTTCGACCAGTTGCACCAGCGCCTCGGAGCGCCGCGGGCGGTGGTCAGCGACGGGGCCAGCGAGCTGCGGCTGGCGTTTGCCTTGTATCGCGAGCGGCATCCCGAGGCGACGAGCGTGTGTCCTCAACTAAGGCCAACTTTTTACCACCCCAGGTCCGGCCTGGCTGTGCGGCACGCCCGGCGGAAGCGCGGCGCAGGTCGTTTCGCCACAGTGCCGACAGGCGAGACGGTGCCGCTGGTATTCGGTGACGTGCGGTTTGATCGCGGGCAGTTCCCACACTTGAGGCCGCAACGGCGCAGAGTCGCGGCCTGTGAGTTTCGTCCCGCAGCGGCGACACTCGGCGGGTTTGAGAATCTCGATGTGGTCGCAGTCGCCGCTAGGCAACAGCGGCCGCTCGTGCTTCGCGTGCCCCGGCTGACCACCGCGCTTCTTCTTGGATTTCGGCTTCTCCGCCGCCGGCCGGGCGATCCGTTCTTCCGTGACGAGCAGCGACATGCCCAAGGTGTCGCCGATTTCCCCCGCCGCGCGAAGACCAGTTTTTTCAACCCGGGGTGTGAAGGGTTACGCTCAGGGGAGACAGGAACCTGGGGCACCTGCTGCCCACTTTCGCCTAGAGCAGCGGGATTTTTTAACGTCCGCGAACAGACTCACCTGCTACCTTAATTTTTGGATAGTCTTTCGCGATTTGTTGACTTCGACTTGCAATCGGGCCGACAATGCGTTTCCTCGAATTGAGCGTCTCTTTTTCGCCACGGCCGATCTAGATGGGCCGTGATGGACTTTCACGGGGGTGAGTGATGAAACGGCATTCCTTCGCTCGCCGAATCAATGCTCGTCGCGGCTTGATACTGAACGCGCGTCAGCGCCGGCCCTGGACGGATGATTTTCTTGCCCAGACGATTCGCCGCCGCCGTCCGGCGTTCGAGTTACTCGAAACTCGGGCGATGCTCACCGTGGCGCAAGACCTTGTGGCGGAGATGACCCCTTATCAGTCGGCGATCAGCACGGCGCTCGACAATGCCACGAGTTTGACGCTGGTGGGAAATCAGCTTGCAGGGCTTGCCGAATTGGATTCGATCCTGCAAAACTCGCTGGCCAGCATTCAAACCAATACGCAGGGCATTAACACCGACGGCTCTTACCAAATCAGTGTGCCGCTACCGGGCTTGTCGAAGACGTTCGGCTTCGACTTGGGACTCGATGCGTTTTTGCAAGCCACCGCCGTGGGCAGCGTACAAGCGGCCATTCATCCCACGCTCAACATTGGTTTCGATTATGTCGGCGGCGTCGTGTCGCTGAACTCGGCGCAAACGAACCTCGATGTCGGCTTCGACCTGTCGCTGCCCGGCTTTCAGGGCACGTTTAGCTTCAACGGCCTGCTATACGCGAAGGCCGTCGACGCCGGCACGAATTTTCACGGCGATTTGATGTTTTCGTTCGACACCAGCAACGGCGTCTCGCCGCATTTTTCGGGGGATGCCCACGTGCTGCTGGGGTTGTCGCTCAGTTTTGTCGATCCGTCGCTGAATGCCTCGTTCAATCCGACGTTCCGCACCACGCTGGACATGCATTGGGCGATCAATCCAGCCAACAACCAACTGAACTCGCCGAGCATTCAATTGGTGAATTTTGGTTTAGACGCCGACAGCTTCCTAGATGGCTTCTTGGGCGACGTCGTGAAGACCGTGCAGAAATTCACCAAGCCGATACAGCCGTTCGTCGATATATTTCTGGAACCGGTCCCGATTATCAGCGCCTTTGGCAGCAGCGAAACCATCGGCACGCTGATTCTTAAGGGGGCCGGTTCGTCGCAGGCCCAGCAAGACAGCTTCAAGCTGATGATGCAGATCATCAACGCGGTCAATTTCATCGACTTTTCGGGCAGCACCGGCGGCGCGGTCATTCCATTTGGCACGATCACGCTCACGGGCAATGCGCAGCAAGCCGGACAGTTCGGATTCGACACCAGCCAACTCGGCGGCGCGATCGACGATATTCTGAACACGCCCGCGCTGCACGATCTGAAAGACGACATCACCGCGGTCGCCAACTATGCCGGTTTGACCGCGAGCGCAGGCTTTAAGTTTCCGCTCTTGGAAAACCCGCAATCGGTCGTCGGCGGCATCCTCTTGGGGCAGCCTGACACGACGCTGTTCTCGTTCACCACCGGTCGGCAGCACTTCGAACTGGCCCCCAGTATCGGCATTGGCATTCCCGATTTATTCGGCATTTTTTTGTCGGCCGGCATCGTGTTCGACGCGAATCTAACGATGGGTTATGACACAGCCGGGCTGATCGCCCTGGCGCAAGATCCCGGTCACAATCCGGCGGACTTGCTGCACGGCTTTTATTTCGACAATAGCATCGATACTTCGGTGCCCCCCGTGCCCAACACGCCGCCGGTTCGTAAAACGGGTTTGTATCTGCAAGGGCTGATGGAACTTAGCGTCGATGTGGTCGTCGTGCATGCGTCCGGCGGAATTTATGCCAACCTCAGTGTCGAATTGGTGAATACCGACACTTCGCCGCACGTGCATCTCGATACGATGATCAACAATTTGGCCAGCGGCGGCAAAGTCTTTAAGCTGGGCGGCAAAGTGTACGCTTCGGCCGACATTTCGCTGGAATTGTCGCTGCCGGTCGGGCCCGACATCACGCTGTTCACGTACAACTTGGGATACGCTGAATTGCTGAACTTCGACCCGCCGCCGCCGCCGATCATGACTCCCCCGCCGGTGATTCACGACGTCGCCGACCAGCACACGCTGCTGTTGGATACGTCGAAGATGAGCGCCGGGTCGCGCGTTACCGTGCAGCCTTATTACAACCTGCCGCTGTCGATCGGTGGAAGCGTTTATGAAACGGACGGCATCCGCGTCGACTACCCCGGCGAAACCCATTTGTATGTCGAACGGAAAGACGATGTGTTTCGCGATTACTACAACTTGATCGCCATCGATGGAACGGCTCCCGACCGAACGTCGATCGACATCGTCGATCCATTCCGCGTTTTTGCCGATGAAGGGGCCGTCAATCCGTATCCTGCGCAAACGAAGCCGGCCGTGATTTTGGCGGGGGGCAAGGACGTAAATTACAAGTACCGTGAGGCGTTCGACGGCACGCGGCCCAACGTGCTGCTGGTGGGCGGATTTGGCTTGAATACGCTGGATGGCGGCACGATGGAATTCGGCAATTTCATTCCCAGCAGCCGCGTCGGCCAAGCGCATGCATTTTTCGGCGACACGTCGGGGTTCGACGGAGCGGGCCAAGCGCTGATCGATGCCCAAATTGCCAACGCCGTGTCGCCGGCGAATCCGGCCGGGGTGATTGGCTCAACGCTCTACGCCAGTCGCGGCGGCCTGATGGTGGGCGGACCCGGCAACACTAGCTTCTACGCGCAAGGCGCGGGCGCGTATGAAATGGTCGGCGGCAATTGGTTCAACACGTTCAGCATCAGTCCGTCGTTTAACGGCGTGCCGGCCACGTATCAAATCGACGGCGGCGGCGGCGATAGCGGCCTCATCGTGCGCGTTCCGGCCGACGACGACGCCGATTTCGAAGGCGCCGATGTGCCCGATAAATACGATCCGGCATACAAAGCGCTGGCGATCTTCAATCGCCAAAACGCGAGATTCGCACTTGCGCATGGCATCCACCGAGTGCAGGCAATTGCGGCGGCCGGTTCGAATATCGTCTTCGGCGATACGTCGGAATTGAACATTGAATTCTCGATCATCGGTTCCGCTCAGGTGACGTTTGCCGGCAGTCCAGCGTCGGATATTCTCGATGTTACGTCGCAGGGCGGGTTCAATAATCGAAAGAATCATTTTGTCGTCGATTCCGTGATTGTCGCCTCCGACGGCTCGATCGCTGGCACTATGGGGTATCCGTTCGCCGGGCCATCCAGCTACGACATTCCCGTGTTGACCATTACTCGCACTTTCGGCACGAACGGCCACACGCAAAGCATCCCGTTCAGCGTCGATAATCCGGATGCCAGCCACATTACGCTGGACGGCCGCGGCGGCAGCGATACCAATCACATCGGGTTGGGACTGGGAAGTTTTTTAGATATCACCGTGAATGATTCCGACGTCACCACTCGAAATACACTATTGACCGACTTTCGAGATCTGAATCTGGGCGTCGTTAATACAACCTTGACGGATAATTCGCTCCAGTTGCAATATCACACACTCCCCGCCTTTCTGAGCATCCTTTACTTGTACGGGGGCACCTACTATTTCTATGACCCTTCGCTCGGCGGAGGTCTTCCCACCTTCGGGCTGTTTGGCGCCTCGGTGTTTTACTCGCCCACCGTGTTTTTCAGCGCCAATGTAGACGTCACGCTGGCGGCGCCTCGGCTCTACGACAACATCACAATCAATCGTCCGGCAGCGCCCAACAGCGCGGCGATCGTACTTGATGGAATCGGCACATCGCCACCCGAATACGGCGGCTCGCTGGTCACTCATCCAGCTTACGATGCCGACGACATTTATGCGCCTCCCGCGCCGACAATTGTGATCGATGCAACGGTCGCGGTGATTGCCAATGGCGGCAATCTCACGTATCAAAAGCCTGTCGCCGTTATGCCAACCGTTTTCAATGTCTATTCCAATGCCGGAACTTTCAACCTATCGTCGGCCGTAACCTACGGCTTTTATGACACGCTCAACGTCTTGGGAAATGCGGGCACCATCGAGGTGCAGTACGACCTGTATAGCCAATATGGGCCGAGCGGATACATCGGGCTGTGTCACACAGTCAATATTGAAGGCAACACGGGCATCATCAATTTGCACGACAACGTTCACGCCATCGGCTACGGTATCGAGGATCAGGTCAACCTGGGTGACAGCGGCAGCCTGGCGAACGTTCATGGTACGATCAATTTCTACAACTACGCAGGCCATTTTGGCCTGTCGATCGACGATCGAAACAATCCCGGCGCGCCGGGAGCGTGGATCATCGATTCGGATCAAACTCGCATCGGCGATCTCACGCTGAATTACCAGGGCGTCAACGCGCCCGCTCCCTATTTAGATATCTTCAGCAAGTATCAGGCATTCCCGAAGATTGGAAGCGCGGTGACGCTGATCGGCGCTCCACGGTTTCATTTCATCGAGTACAACGGCGGCAGTTTCCCCGCGTTGAATTTCGGCGCCTCCACTCCGAGTTATCAATTCAATCAAGATGGCGACACCGTCGGCCTCCAACTGACGGCCACGGGCGACGGAGGGCACACCGTCGTATGGGCCGCGAGTAATTTGCCGACGGGACTTTCGATCGACCAAACGGGGCTGATCGGCGGCACCATTCAACCGCAGGCCGGGCAAAATTCTCCGTATGCAACGTCCGTCTCCATCACCGCCGATGGATTTACACGGGTCAGGGTCATCAATTGGTACGTTGACAGCGGAATCACGATCGGCGCGTCGCTGCCGTACAACCTGTTGGGCCACGAAGGGATGCCTGTGAGCTTAGACCCCTTCACGGCGACCAACAGATATAACCTGCCGGTCACGTTTGTCGCCTCGGGCTTACCTCCGGGCATCGTATTCGATGCGAATACCGCCATCATCAGTGGCACGATCTTGGTGGGGGCAGCGCAAAACGGCCCCTATCACGTCAATATTCATGCCACCGACGGCGTTGAAACGGCCGACTATCCGTTCGATTGGCCCGTTACCGGCATCACGCTGGCAGCTCAACAGAATCGTGCGAATCATGTCGGCGATGCCATCAATTTCACGATTTCCGGATCCACCTATTCCGGCCTGCCCCTCACATTCGCCGCCGACAGCTTGCCGGACGGCATCTCGATCGATCCTGGCACCGGCGTCATCGCGGGAATCATTACGGCAGCGGCCGCTACTCAGGGCAATTATTACACCACCATCACGGCCACCCAAGGCAACGATTCCGCCTCGGTCGCATTTTCTTGGGCGGCCGTGCCGGCGGGCGTTTCCAGCATCGTCAGCATTGTCAATCCAGGCACTCAGACCAGCCGACGACTCGATTACGTTACTACTTACGTCTCCGCAACCAGTTCGCTGAATTTGCCGGTCTCGATCGATGTCACGGGCCTTCCGCCCGGGCTGTCGCTGCAACAGGGAGAAGGTTCCGGCATCGTCGGCACGATCGACGCCGCCGCCGCAATCAATTCTCCGTATCACGTGACCATCTCGGCAACCGACGGGCTTGCATCTCGGCAAATCAACTTCGATTGGATTGTCGAACCCGACAGCCCAATCCACGCCTACAATCCCGGCGATTCAACCTCGCTCGTCGGTCAAACAATTGGATTCTCCATTTACGTCGAAAGTACGTCGCCCAATCCGCTCACCTATTCCGCCACTGGGCTGCCCACCGGATTGTCGATCGACCCACAAACGGGCAACATCAGTGGCACGATTGCAGCGCTGTCCGCGTTGCCGGCTGCGTTTTACTCGAAGGTCACCGTCACGGATGGCACTTCGACGAGTTCCACCACATTTCAGTGGACGATCCTCAGCAGTTGGGACCAGAATATCGTGACGTTGCCGAATCCGACGGGCGGAACGATTCAACTGCAGTCGCCGTTTGGCACATCGCTCGCGGCCTCTATTTCCCCAAGTTCCGGCGTCGCACCCCCGATCGGAATTCAATTTCCCTGGGGCTTCCTCTCATTCACCGTTAGCGGCGTCGCTGCCGGCGCGGCGGCCGACGTGACGATTTCGGGTCTCGACGTCGCGCAAATCACCGACTATTACAAGGATGGCTCCACGCCCGCCAATGCGACGCCTCATTGGTACGACTTCCTCTTCGGCACGCCAACCGATGGCGATAGCGCCATTGGCACGGGCATGGAAATTGTCGGCAGCAATCTTGTGCTGCACCTGATCGACGGTGGCCGCGGCGACGATGACAGTGCGCTCAATGGCGTGATTAGCGACATCGGAGGCCCGGCAGTTAGCCAGCCGGCCCAACCCGGCGACTTCGACAGCGACGGCGACGTGGACGGCGCGGATTTCGTCGCTTGGCAAACGAACTTTCCGAAATCCAGCGGCGCAACTTTGGCTCAGGGAGACGCCGACAGCGATGCAGACGTGGATGGCGCGGATTTTGTCGTTTGGCAGACGAATTTTCCAACGACGCCGAGCGCCGGCGCGCTGGGGGTGGAAAATAGCGACGAAACACTCTTGGGCGGCGATCGATCGACGAGTGGATCACAAACCCTAACATCGCCCTCAGAAGCTTTATTCCTTGCCGATTCAACAACTTCCAATCCAGCGGCGAAAACCAGCCGCGGTCGGGGCAGCGGAAGTACGGCAGCGCCGAACGTCGATGCGCCAGCGCTGAATTTTGGTGGTGTTGCCCTCGTTGGAAGCGGGAAATCCAAATCGCTTCACCACATCTCATCAATTCTCTCCCAGTCCAGGAATAAAAGCGACTTCGAGGTTGCAAGTATCAACAACGGCATCGGGGTCAGTATTGGAAACGCGCCGTTGTCGAACGATTCAGCGATAAAGCCACTGTCTCGTACTCGTGCAGCGGTCGCGACCGCCGCCACAAGGCACGCGGCCCTCTCGCCGGCCGCGGTCGATTTCTGGTTGCAATGCTCCCCGACTCTTCACTCTCGCTCGAGCGGGCGTATGTTGCTTGCCGCGGCTGCGGATTTGGACGCTTGGCACGATTTCGCTGCGCAAAATATAGTCAGAACGGATCGCAGGGCTTCCGAGGTGTCTTCCGATTTCTTCGGACCTGGGGCGACCGTGTGAGCGACGATCGGCCGGGGGAAGCTCGTTAAAACGGTGGCTAGAACGCGACTTGATAGCGCTGCGTCATTTTGCGACGGATGGCGGCGCTCTTGTTCGAGATCGAGCGAGAAAGCTCGAGTGCATTGGTAGCGCCGACGGCTTGCTCTTCGGCGCGAACTTGGCGGCGAGCGCTTTGGACGTCGGAATTATCGTAGCCGTCGTCGTAGTAGTACGAGTCGCTACTCCAGTAGCTTGCTTCGCGGGCACCCGATCGAATGCCGGCGCCTTGCAGGGCGGCAACCATATTGCGCAGATCGTTGGTCAGATCGGTGCTGAAATTCAAGAGATCTTCATCGACATTCAACGTCGACATCCGGTCGATGCGGCGGGCGGCATTGTTGATCCAGAGGGCGATTTGGCCGAGCGATTTGGCGTCTTTCTTTTGCATGCGGAGCGAATCGAGGGCTTGCTCAATCGCTTTGAAGTATTTCTTGGAAGCTTCGCGCCGGAGCGATTCGCTGCTTTTGGCCGTTGGCTCCGGCGAAGCAGCCGTTTTTTGCTCGATCATGGCGGCCGGATTGGCGGGAAGTTCGACGACCCCCATGATCCGCTGAAGGCCCTCGTCGGTCAGCGTGCCTGAAATCGAAATGGTGTTCTTGCCGAGCGCCGGCTTCCAAGTCGACATTTCTTCGATCATCAGGCCGTACTTTTCCAAAATGCTCAGCAGAAGCGGTTTGGCATCGTCGCCAAACGGCGCAGGGTCGTCTTGCAAATCGACCACCAGCATGGCATTTCCCTGAGCGCCAATCTTGATTCCCAAACGCACGCCGAGCGCACGGGCGAGAATGGCAGCGAGCTTGTCGAAATCGACCGTCTTGCCTTTCAACACTTCGTTTTCGCGCAGGTGATCGGCAATAAACTTTCGAGGCACGACGTCGGTCAAATCGACCGCCAAGATAATGTCGGTGCCGGCCGTATCGCTGTAGGTACTGGTCTGGGCCAGGTAGTTCGACAACGGCCGATCGTTTTGGCGAACTCGCTGCGCCCAGCGGGCTGCAAGCTGTCGATTGCTCGGTACGAGAAACCCAACCTGCTTTTCGCCAAAGTTCAGACCAAGTAATTTCGCGCCGCCGATGGCCTCTAGTCCGCCGAGTTTTTCGACCGTTCGGCCGGTCGATTTGGCGGCTTGCTCAAAGTTGGGCTGATGCTTCAGTTCCATCACCGCCGCTTCCCAAAGGCGCGTAAAATGCTCGAGATCGAATTGCGCGGCAAGCACGAATTGCGTGGCATCCGGAGGAATCAGGATCGCCCGCGCCGCAAATGCGTCGGCCAGATTCTGCTTGGAATCGTGGCTACGGGCGAATGGGCTGTTCAAAATCTGTTCGACGTTCACGAGCACAAGGACATTGGCCCCTTCGGGGACTTTGTGAACCAAGGATTCAAACGGTGTAGCGACCGCAACACCGCAACCGAGAATTGCCGCCCAGGTGGCAATCGCAACAGTGGAAGTACAAAGCGTGCGCACTTAATTTCCTTTCCAATTTAAACAATGGCGACGGGATGGCGAGAAAAGGCCGAAGACCGCGCCTGCCAGTTGAGTTGCCAATGATGGTCGCATTGTAATGAATGGCTCGGCAAGATGCCACTGTCGGATTATTGCTCCACAGGGCGAATCGGTCTTGCGAGAAAGCGCGACGCGGAAGGCCGCCGCATCCGCAAAGGCGCAGCGAAAAATGCCTGGAAAACAAGCGCGGGCAGTTCCGAGTGGGCAAAGTCGAGATGGTCTCTCCATTCGCCCTTCGTCAACAACTGAACGGCCTCAAGGAGTCTGGCCAGCGCTAAAACCGCATCACTGAGCCTGCTCCGGCGAACATGTTGTCCGCCGGTTCATTTAGCCCCACGCCGGCGCGAATATCGAGTTGAAAGTTGTTCGTCACATGATAGGCAAATCCGCCGTCGATATAGTGCTGAACCTGGGCCACGGTGCGCCCGTTGGGCACAAAGCAAAACCATTCCGTATAAGCGCCCAGCTTTTTCGTTAGCGTGTAGCCGATGGTGATCGATTGCGCAAACTGCGAATAGATATTTCCGGCGTCGTCGATCGTTCGATTGAGTTGCGTGCTGGCGCCGACTCCAATCAGGTCGTTCAGTTCCCACCCGTAACACCAGTTCAGCCCCGGCATCACTTCACCGGCGGTTTGCGACGCACTACCGCTGGGAACGGTCATTTGTGGAATAATGACCATTTCGGGCAAGATTCCCTCTTGCGGAGTGAGGCCTATTTTTGTGCCGAGATAAAGATCTTGTGATCCAAATTGTCGCGGCGTCGCGGGCACACCGAGCACCGTCATGTCGCTGGCACCGTAGTTGTATTGAATGCGAAATTCGAACCACTCCGCAAACAGGCCGATTCGCCAGAGCATTTCCGGAAACGAATGCTGCGCGGAGTGAGTGCCGCCGGAACGGTCGAGCGTGAAAGTGTAACCCATTTCCACTTGATACACACCGCGGCCGACGGTGACGGAGGCTTCGGTGAAGTCGGGACGATCGCTCACCAGCGGCTCATCCATGCCCGGCGGCCCGCCGGAAAACGTCGTACCGTAGCTCCACTGCAAGAGAGTCTTCCGTGGTTGGCAATAGCAGGGGCCGAAATTGCACTTCGGTTTGTCGTCGTCATCGTTATCATCGTCGTCAGCTTGACATTGGTTCTCGTCGCCAAACAGTGTTCCCATCAGACACGAACAGATGGTGTTGTCGCTGTCGGCGGCGGGTACAGTTCGCGAGTATAGAAGCGCGACGGCCGCAACGATGATAATTGTGCCACGAGGTGCGAAATATAATGCAGTTGCAATAAGTTGTCTGCGCATATCGCGGCTTATGGCGCGTGGAAGAGCCGATGAGACTAGCTCGGGCGATGAAAAACCCAGCCGTTTGCCGACCATCGAATGTGGCATTTACACGATGAGCTATTCCTTGATTTCGGCGGAATTACCGATGAAAGTTCAAGAATTTTGATCCGTCAAAATTTCAAGTGAGCACTGCGATAATCTCCGTGCTCTAGGAAAACTAGGCAATCGGTTGATGTTGCCAGAGACTGCACGGATGCCAGTGAATCAGTCTTTGATTCGCAGGTTGCGGTCAACGGGGCGCGAGGGCCTCGCCGACGGCTTCCTGGCGGGCGCGGAAATGCGTCAACCTTCAGGGGTTGGGATACTTGGATGCGCTCGTAAGCTGGCAGCCGTTAATTCACTGAGTTTTGCCGCGCTCCAGCATTTGCCTCGGAGCCTGCAGATTGGCCGTTGGCATCTGGCTTTTGGGGCGTTGCCTTGATGGTTATGTGCAGCGTTTCATTCGTTTTCAACGTAACGGGATAATTCAACAGGGCCTTGCCGTCGACTAAAGTTGTCGCACCTCCTTCGACTTGCACTTCATAGGTGGCATCACCATCCACCGTGAACCATTCAGGGAATTGGTTGATTCTTGGGTAATCGACCGGCATATGAAAGAACTGACGATGTCGGGCCTGGTCGAAATGCAGTTCGCCCGACCAAAGCTTGTCGGATTGAAGTGAAATCGAAACCGAGCCATCGTCGTTGCGGACAGCGCCTAGCTGCAGTTCCTTTCTCCAGGGAGTTGCCGTTGTGCCTTGCGTTTTCCACATGGCGACCATGAGCATCGTGCGTGCCGAATTGCCATCGCCATACCAACCTTCGAGAATTCCGTCGTCGTGCTGGAATGCCATCAGCTTATCTGACTGAGAATCGACCCACTCGAACGCGGATTTCACGGGAATCCGGTTCAGCAGGTTGACCGCCCCTTCGATGGAATCGGCGTAGTCGTCGGCGCCCGGGAGCCAGGGACGGTCGCGATATTTATGAAGGTTCGTCAGCACGCGTTCGACGGGAAGGCGATATTGGTCTGCTCGATCGGCGATGGCCACCGTGAGATAGGCGTTGTACACATATCCCCAGCCGTCGCTGAGCGAGTTGTCTTTCTGCTTGTCGCCGGTGGGCGAGAACCAGTTGTACATCAGCCCATCTTCGTTGACGCCGTCGGCAAGAATCGCATCGAGCAAAGCATGCATGGCGGGCTTGTATTTTTGCCAGCGAGCGGTGTCTTCGCGCGCCGCCAGCAGATAGGCTTCGGACATCCCGGCAATCACTTCGCAACCATGATCGCGAAGGGGAATTCTCCGCCACTTGGTCAGCGGATCATGGAAACAGTAGTAATCCATGATGCGGAAGCACCACTGTTTGTAGTTCTCGTCGCCGGTCAACCAATACATGCGACTGAGCACTTCCATCAAGTCGCCGTTGACTTCCACGGTCTTGGTGGGGATGATCCCCGCGGGAGTTTCGACTTTCGCATTATCCCAAACTCCATGAATCAACTGTTGCATGCGGTCCAGCCAGGGGCTGGGGCCGAGCTGCTCGGTAATCGGAATCAGGCCGTCTTTGCAATACTCCGAGGCGCCGAAGATGAGCCGCTCTAAATCGACTTTTGGATGGCAAAAGCGCTGGGTGGCAAAATTAAAATCGTCGGGCAGCGCACCGAGGCGATTGCACAGCGATTGCTCTTGGGCCAGGATGTGGCGCGCGGCCAGCTTGGTGTAGTAATGTCCGGTGATCTCGCCGGTTAGTACAATGAACGGATAGTTGTCGGCCGCGCTATCTTTTGCATTCCAATAGAATTGGGATTCTTTCAAAATCCCCATCGGCAGCAATCCCGAACGGCCATCGGCATAGGCCAACCAGCCGCGCACATAGTTCGAGCAAAAGTCGATCATCCGCTGCGATTGCTCGCCATTCTTCTCGGCGGCCTTCCAATCGACGGCACGAACGGCCGATGTTGTCATTAACACGCAACATAGAGCAGCGGGTATCCATTTCAATTTCATAAGTGGGCCTCTCCTAAAAAAATGGGGTTAATTTGTTTGTTGAGTAAAAGTGGTAGGCGGTGAAACGATGCCGAACGAATACTATTCAGTGGTTCCTCGATGCCCTCAATCATTTCTTGTTTTCAGTGGCATCTTCAACTTTGGGATCGGGAGAGTCGTGCCAATCCAAAGGCTTCGCCGCTAGTGCGTACATGCCAAAACTGGGGAGCGATTGCATGCTGCCGAATTCGAATTCGGCGGGCTGGCTTACCTTGCGCCGCCAGATGGAAAAGGTGCTGTCGATGCTTTTTCCTGGCCCGCGCGCGGATTTCACCCGACTCGGCGGACGGTAACTTTCATCCAGGCCCAGGTCTTCACCCGTGTCTTCAAAAATGTTCACAAGCCAGTCGGGCAATTTGTCGATGCGATTGTCGACGAAGATATACAGCATGGCAGGTCGATGCACCGTCACATACATCTTGAACGATGGGTTGTACCGATCGTCGTTAAACGTCTTCACATAGTCCGCGCCGCGAATGAATTCTGGCATCCCAGCGGCGGTGGTTCCATTCCATTCGTGCAGTCGATCGACCCAGGCGGGTACGTCCTCGTGCAATCCACCGGCTACGATGTTGTAGTATTTCAAACTGTCGGAAGCGCGGATATTGTCGCGAATGCTGAACAGCGCAGCGACATCGTCGGCAGTTGACCAAGTGTGGGCGACTCCCGCGGAAATGACCTGCGGAACGCGATCCAACACTTCGCTGCCGGCAACCAATTGAACGGCTTCGCCTTGAACCAGTCGGCGGGGAGCGCCGCCGTCGGCAACATCTTTCGCCAGGACATCGACCTCGCCGCGAAAGACCACGACTTTGGTGTTGTGGCCCGATCTGGTTTTGACGCCAAACTCGGTTCCACGATCGACCAAGACCATATCGGGCGTGTCGACGGAAAAACCGTGGGCGCCGTCGGGAACATTGGCCCGCAAGCTGCCGCGCTCTAGTTTGACATGCATGCCACTGACGATTCGCAGGCGAAAAGCGTCGTCGCACGCCAACTCGACTCCCGACGTCAATCGCAGGGCGCAACTGCCCGAAGTCGATTCAAGTACGCCTTGTCGAACCGATGCTCCCACCTGCAAAGGAGCCGTACTTTCCGCCCATTGAATATCACCGACGGCAATGAGCTGGCCGACGACAGGCGGCTGCACCGAGGGCTGGTAGAGGATGCCGACCACGACCAATGCAATGACCGCTACCGAACTCCAGAGGATCGTTCGCGCCGTCGTCCGCCGACCTGCAACCGACGTGGTTGCCGGCGTCGGGGAGGCCGCGTCAACCAAGGAGCACTCGAAAGGCGGCTCATCGGAACCCAAAGCGGCGCGACCACCCAGCGACCATTCAAGCAAGCTGTGGACTCGCAACTGCTGAAGATAGCAATCGATTAACTCTGGATGCGTAATGAGCATCTCGGCAACTTGCCCGCCGCGATCGTCCTGGTCGACCCGATCGAGCAACCGAGCCAGCTTATCCGAGAATTCGTGTTCCATGGTGGACCGTCCGACCTATTCCAAGCGATGTGTTTCGTTGCTGCTAATTTCCTTCGAGTCGAACTTGCCGCTCGATGCAATCGGAAAGCATCCGGCGGAGCCGGTGGAGTCGAGCGGCGACTTGTGCCGCGGTGGCTCCGATCTTTTCGCCGATTTCGATGGCGGAATACTCGCGTTCATAGCGCAGATGGATCAACTGCCGCTGTGATGATGCCAGTTTTTGTAGGCAATTGGACAGTGCCGCTAAACGCTCGTTCGAACGATCGGAACTGGCGCGATAGGCTGCGTCGAGCCGGTTCAGTAAATCGTCGGAAAGCACCATCTTCGAGGCGCCCTGTACCTTGCGGTAGGCAAGCACGCGGAAATACGCAAAGCGAAATGCCCACGGCAAGAACGGTCGGTCGAGATCGTATTGGTCGGCCTTCTGCCAAAGATCGAGATTCGTTTCCTGCAACACATCTTGCACATTGGCATCGCCGCACAACATTGTGTTCAAATACGAATACAGCGGCTGCTGGCTCGCGGTGAGCCGCTCGACGAATGCCGTTCGCTTATCGTGGCAGTCGCTGTCTTCGATGTCGTTGCCTTCGATCACGATACGCTCCACAGCGCCCACGGCGCGATCCTGTCTGGCGCAATTCAACATCCTCTGCGCACCAAAATGTCAAATCCGCTCAAACCGCTGCGTTGAGGCGGATGGCTCTGGTTGAACCCAACCGGTAATTTTCCGTCCCGCGGCGCGGGCGGCTCTCGTAGCACACCCAGGTTTTTCAGTGCAGGATGCATCCACTCATTCTCATTCAGACATAAACCCGATCGTTATTGCGCAAAAAAATGCCCCATTGGGAAAATATTTTTTATTCAATGAAGCCTGAACGCATAATTCGCCACTCCCTTCCTATCAGCCGAACCTGTCGGATATGACGTATCTCGTGTGATAGTAAGAGGTTGCGATTCTGCCACGATGGTAGCCGGCAATTTTGATTGGCAGGCGGCGGAATGGATAGCGGCGGCCAAATTGGCCGCCGAGGCAAGCCGAGGGGTGGGTTGATCGCTGAAAGGACTAAAAGGGCGCGGCTTGGTTCAGGTGCAGGGGATTCAAGTTTTGGGAGCAAATCGCGGCAAGAGTAATGTGTTTATTGCAGGCATCCGATAGTCGAGTATTCCGAGTGGCCAAAAACTCGTCGCCTGATTTTGCATGATTCAGCGAAAGGATTCGGTAAGGCGACCGGTGGGTAAGAAGTTATGGCATGTTCGGAAAAAAATGCAACATGGTTAGCGGATAATGTCAGCGATGCCACAACGAAAGAACAGACCGCGAAGTAGTTGTGGGCGTTTGGCCATGGATTGCAGTTTTCGTTGGGTGAGTTTCTTAGACTCCCATGTGAGATTGTCTTGCCCAACTCATTTTTGAGCGCTTGGAATGTTTGCATCGAGGGTTTCTCTGAATCGAGTAATCCCCAGCGGCAATCCATTCGCCAGTTTAATCGCTGTACACGGCGTACCCTTTGTAGGGGTCGGTAACCGACTTCGGGGAGAGCCAATAGTTCGTCCCGCCCAAGAAGCGAGTGTCGCCACTAAAGACCTGATCCAGCAGGTCGAAATAGATCGTGTTGCCGCCTGCGTCAACTGCGTAGAGGTAGTCGCTGCCGGGGCCGCCGGCAAGAACGTCGTTGCCGTCGCCGCTGAATACATTGTCACTGCCATCGCCGCCATCGACACGATCGTGTCCGGTGCCGGCGTTGACGGCGTCATCTCCATTGCCGGCAAAAATGGTATCGTTGCCGTATCCGCCAGCGATGGTGTCGTCTCCATCCCCGCCATAAACGATGTCGTTTCCGGTCCCGCAGTCGATGGAATCGTAGCCGCCGGTGCCAATGATCTTGTCGTCGCCGGAATCGCCGTAAATCTGGTCGGCGTTGTCGGCCCCCATGAGGTAGTCGTTGCCTGATCCGCCGTAAAGCGTGTTCCGTCCGTCCGTTCCGCCGTTGGCGTTGTTGCCGTAGAGGTGGTCGTCGCCGCCGTCGCCCCACAGCACGTCGTTGCCTTGGTAGCCGTACAGATAGTCGATGCCAGCGCCGCCTTGCAGTGTGTCGTCTTTTTCACTGCCGTACAATTTATCGTTGCCGCCGTTGCCAATCAGAGTATTCTCGGTGCCTGTTTCCGGTCCACCGGCGCTCGAGGTGGCATAGAGCTTGTCGGCCCCGCTGCCACCCTTGAGCACGTCGTTGCCGAAGTCGCCGTACATTTCCGATGGCTTCGACGTCTTGTTGGTGATCGTGTCGTCTCCACCGAAACCGTGGACAACAATCTTGTTGACGTCGCCCAGCTTAAATGTTTTTTGCAGGACGGCCCCGGTCGAAAGGTCTTTCACCGTCGCCAAAATATTGAGGGTCTTGCCGGAGAACGCCGGGGTGTAACCGACGACAATATTGTCGTTATGTTCCGTGCCCTGGACGGTCAGGATATGGTTGCTCAGCACGGCGCTGGCAGTCATCAGTGTGCGGCCTTCCAACTGTTCGATCGACATTCCGCGGTACCCAATGCGTTTCATGATCCACTTCTCCCTTGATAGCGAAATAATGAGACTGCCTGCTGCTAACTAGGTAAGCGGAAAGCGCGCCGGCATGTTACAAGCCGATTTTCAGGCCGTATTTCGCCCTTCGCGGCACCAAATTGGCAGCGGTAAGCGATTCGCTCGACAACGCCGAAACTAGGGATCCTTTCGCCCCGGAAGTCTGGAACAATTGATTCCGAGCGCTATTTAGCATTTTCCAAAATTCGGCGCTCGCATTCGCCTATCTAAAATTTTGGTAATCTCTCAATTGGGCACAAGAATCGCACTGGTTTTTCTACCATTGGGCAGTAGGTTTCCTTCAACGCTGGAAACGGCGAGCAGAAAAAAGTGATCCGAATTTTGGATTGCCTCGATTACCAAGCAACGACCATGGCAAAAGCTCTGGGTGACGATCGCCAAGTCCGAAAGCGTATTGTCGAGTTCTTGCGACGGCATCATTTTCCACGGTTAAATCGATTGCGCTTTGAAGTACGAAACGGTGTCGTCACCGTTGAAGGGAACGTGCAGTCGCTGCGCGAGCGCATGGTTTGCATCGCTTGCTGCCGCTGCATCGATGGAGTTGATCAGATCGTCGATCGCATCCAAGTATCACGCTGTCCCGTTGACAACAAGCTTCGTCGCTCAAGAGTGGAATCCTAACGGTCCTCACTGGACGAACCAACATGCAACCATTCCAAAACCCTGGGAAGAATATCGATCGCCGCACATCGAGCTTGACGACCGCGGAGGCCGGCCAGATTGGCGTGAAAGCCCGATTTGAAGCCGCGCTGCAAGACAGACGTCGCTCGAAAGCCAAGCCCCGATCGATCGCGGCGCTCGAGCAGATTTGGAAAGGACCGGCGATTGGTCTGCGGATCGACGGCCGCTCGTTTCAACTGGGTAAGGGAAAGCCCGCCGCAACGATTGTCGTGCCGTCGCTGCAAATGCTCGCGGCGGCGAGCCTTTCGCCATTGGTGTTTGGTGAAGCCTATGCGCGCGGCGAGATCGAAATCGACGGTTCGCTGGCGCGACTGATGGAGGCCTATCACCGTACCAATCCCGAACAAATTCTGTCGTGGAAGTGGCGTCTATTTTCGTGGCTGAGTCAGCACTTGCCGCGCGCGATTTCGACGCGGTCGGCCGCCGCCAACGTTCACCACCACTACGATCTGGGAAACGACTTTTATCGGCGCTGGCTCGATCCATCGTTGACCTATTCGTGCGCCTATTTTTTACGCGATTCCGACGATCTCGCCGTCGCCCAACGTCAAAAGCTTGAATTGTTGTGCCGCAAGGCCCGGCTGCAACCTGGCCAGACGCTGTTGGATATTGGCTGCGGTTGGGGGTCGCTGTTGGTCCATGCAGCGGAGCATTATCGAGTCCAAGTCGTCGGTATTTCCCTCTCGGAAAAGCAAGTTGAATATGTCGAATCGCTCGTGAAGCGGCATGGATTGCAAGGCCAGATTCGCGTGCTCAAGGCCGACTGGCGCCAATTGGACGGTGCGTTCGATCGGATCATCAGCGTCGGCATGTTTGAGCACGTCGGCAAGAAGCAGTACGGCGAGTTCTTTCGCCAATGGCAGCGATTGCTCGCTCCCGGTGGGCTATCCATTTTGCATTGCATTGGAAGAATGACGCCGGCGCCTACGGATGCATGGATCGATAAATACATCTTTCCGGGAGGATATCTGCCGGCACTGTGGGAAATCGCACAGTGCGCCGCCGACGCGGGGTTGTACGTGCTGGATGTCGAGAATCTGAGAAAGCACTATGCGCAGACCATCGCTTGCTGGATTGCAAACTATCACGCCGCGGCAACGGAAATCATCCGGCGGCGCGGCCGAGAGTTCTTTCGGACCTGGTCGTTGTACTTGCACGCCTCCGAGGCCGGTTTTCGCTATGGCAAAATGGAATTGTGGCAAACGGTGCTGGCGAGAGACTTGGATCACGCTTGGCCGTTGAACCGGGAATTGGCGATGGACGTTTCCGGGTCCGTCGCGGATTTGGATGGTCTGCACGCGAGTCCTTCGACAAAAGGATGCGATGGTGACAATGAGAATGCCGCCTGGAATGGGATCGATTCTGTTCGACAAACTTTTGGATATGGTCCACGGTAAGAGGCGATGTGCTTTTCGGCGGAAACGAGCTTTGGCAGCGCGGTATTGATCGGTGGAATCGGCGTCGCCACGCTGCCGAAAATCCGAAACACTTGCGAAGTATTGCTGGGGTCGCTTCCGCTAATGTTCGCGGCGCACCAACTGGAAGAAGGAATCGTGTGGCTAGGTTTGCAAGGACGCATCCCGTCCAAGCTGGAGCAGGAGGCGATCTGGCTGTATATCCTGTTCGCACAAGTTCTACTGACGGTGATTGCGCCGTGGGCATTCTGGTTGGTGGAACCCGATCCGAAACGCCGCCGACTACTATGGCCGTTGATTGGCTTGGGGATATGCTTGTTTCTATTCGCACTATTGCAGTTTGCCGTCGCCCCAACGACGGCAGAGATTAGCAACCACGGCATCGAATACGATGGTCCGCTGCGGGGGCGGACTTGGTTCGCGGTGTTGTACGCCATCGTAACGTGTGGCCCGCCTCTTGTTTCGAGTTATCGTTGGCTGCGCGTATTTGGCGTTCTCAACATCGTGGCGCTGATCGCTACCGTGCTGCTGAAATCGATGGACTTCACTAGCGTTTGGTGCGCCTTCGCGGCAGTTCTGAGTGCGATCATTTATCTCCATTTTCGCCAACTGCGGGCAAATCTTGTGGGCGTTGTCGGCGAGCCAGCCGCTTCGTAGCCGCCTTGCCGCTCCGTCGCAAATCTGCCCGCCCCCTCTTGACGCCGCTAGACCTCGAACCAAACCCATTTTACGATGCTCTTAATTGTGTCGCGCATTTCGGTGCACGACTGTTCTGACCTTACCGGAAAGAGTATTCTTCCTCGCGCTCTCCCGCGCGACCTACCCTGACTAGCGACCACAGCCCATGCTCAACAAATACAGTTCCCGCATTACGCAGCCCAAAAGCCAAGGCGCTTCGCAAGCCATGCTTTACGGCACCGGCATGACTGAAGCCGATATGTCGAAGCCGCAAGTCGGCATTGCCGCGATGTGGTACGAAGGAAACACATGTAACATGCATCTCAATGACCTCGCAGGGCACGCCAAAGACGGGGTAGAGAAGGCGGGCATGGTTGGGTTGCGGTTTTGTACGATCGGGGTCAGCGACGGCATCTCGATGGGAACCGAAGGGATGTGCTATTCGCTGCAATCGCGCGATTTGATTGCCGACTCGATCGAGACGGTGATGCACGCCCAATGGTACGACGCCAACATCTGCATTCCTGGCTGCGACAAGAATATGCCGGGGTGCCTCATGGCAATGGCCCGCGTGAATCGCCCGGCCTTGATGATTTACGGCGGCACAATCAAGCCCGGACACATGCCGAAGACTGGCGCCGGCGGCCATGCCGAAGGAGAGGCGCTCGATATCGTTTCGGCCTTCCAATGCTTTGGCGAGGCCATCACCGGCCGCATTGACGAGGAAACTCGCAAGACAATCGTCAAAACGGCCTGCCCCGGCGCGGGCGCCTGTGGCGGCATGTACACTGCCAATACGATGGCCTCGGCAATCGAAGCGCTGGGAATGTCGCTGCCCTACAGCGCTTCGCTGCCGGCTGTCGATCCGGGCAAGATCGACGAATGCCATCGCACGGGCGAGGCAATTCGTCAGTTACTCCAGCGCGATTTGAAACCGCGCGACATCATGACGCGCAGGGCGTTCGAGAACGCCATGGTCGTCGTGATGGCACTGGGCGGCTCGACGAACGCGGTGCTGCATCTAATCGCCATGGCTCGCGCTGCGGAAGTGGAGCTGACGATCGACGATTTCCAGAAAGTGAGCAATCGCGTGCCACTACTCGCGGATCTTAAGCCTAGCGGCCACTTCGTGCAGGAAGATTTGCACAACGTCGGCGGCACACCCGGCGTGATGAAATATTTGCTCGAAAATGGCTATATGGACGGCGATTGCATGACCGTCACCGGCAAAACACTAGGTGAGAATCTGGCGACGTTGCCAGGGTTGAAAGCCGGTCAAACGGTGATTGCCTCGCTCGAAAAACCACTCAAGAAAACAGCGCACATCCAGATTCTACGCGGCAATCTCGCCCCCGATGGAGCGGTCGCCAAAATCACCGGCAAAGAAGGCGAACGATTCGCAGGCCCAGCCAAGGTGTTTGATTCGGAGGAAGGCATGCTCGCGGCGCTTGAACAGAAGCGGATCGGCAAAGGGGATGTCATTGTCATCCGATATGAAGGCCCCAAAGGTGGGCCAGGGATGCCGGAAATGCTGACCCCAACATCGGCCATTATGGGCGCAGGGCTGGGCAAAGACGTGGCCCTACTTACTGACGGTCGCTTTTCCGGTGGCTCGCACGGCTTTATCGTCGGTCATATTACGCCGGAAGCTCAAGAGGCAGGCGCGATCGGACTAGTGAAGGATGGCGACCGCATTGTGATCGACGCGGCAAACAACCGCATCGACGTGGAAGTGACCGACGACGAACTCGCCCGCCGCCGCTCCGCGTGGAAAGCGCCGCCCTACAAAGCGACCCGCGGCACGTTGCACAAATACGTTAAGAATGTCAAGAGTGCGTCGCTGGGGTGCGTGACGGATGAGTAAGGGAAATGAGGCAGAACCTGGATCGAACGAGGAACACCTGAGTAGGATTATTCGCAGCTTTTGATTTCAGCGGAAAAACGAGGGAATTCAATCTGAATTCCCCCGTCGATGTGGCGGGCTGCCATGACGTGCTAACTTGATAACGGAATTCGCCGCGCTTTTGTTTGCCTGCATTGACAGCAGTAATTGTGGCAAAATATGATAACGAAGTCTCCCATGCTAATTTTCGCCGACTTTTTAGCTAAATCTCTGTTTTCATAAGGATCATCCTATGGCCGGTCACCGGCGAATTGAAGTGGCCCAGGTGGGCGATGTCACCGTGGTGCGGTTTGTCGATCGTAAAATCTTGGACGAAACCAATATCCAAGAATTGGGAACTGAACTGTTCAAGCTGGTGGAAGTCGAAAAGCGGAAGAATCTGCTGCTAAACTTTGCCAACGTCGAGTTTCTTTCGAGCGCGGCCTTGGGAAAGCTCATTACGCTGGACAAGAAGGTGAAAACCAACGGCGGCCGGCTAAAGTTGAGCAACATTCGCCCGGAAATTTACGAAGTGTTCGCCATCACCAAGCTAAACAAGTTGTTCGACATTAAAGACGACGAAGCCGACGCCCTGGCAGCGTTTTAGGCGAATTCATCGATCCATCGTTCGCGAACAGATTCTTTCCGGCAACAACACCGCGGAGTACCGGCAACCAATCGGTTTGGGCCATACGCCGAACCGGCTGCGTTGAGCCATCGGCAGGAGTACAATTTGGTTGCAGACGGGCTTTCTCCGTAGGGCAGGCTTTCCAGCCTGCCAAATGACTAGCAATGACTAGCGCGGCAGGCCAGATTGCCTGCCCCACAATTGAAAATGGCGGACGACAATCACTGGACTTGGACCCACGAACAACGGCTTCCGAGCATCCGCGGCGCCAGCCATGCGGTTTTGGCCGAGCTAATGGCCGCGCTCCAGCGCGAACATTGGAGCGATCACGATATCTTTGGCATCCATCTGGCCGTCGAGGAGGCGCTTGTCAATGCCATCCGTCACGGCAATAGCTCCGACAGCGCAAAGCAAGTGCATGTGGTATGCAAGCTCAGCCCGCACCAGATGTTAGTCGAAATCACCGATGAAGGGCCAGGATTTAACCCCGAAGCCGTTCCAGATTGCACGGCCGACGAGAACCTGGAACGTCCAAGCGGGCGCGGTATCATGTTAATGCGTAACTACATGACTCGCGTTGAATATGTCGACGGCGGCTGCCGCGTCGTCCTGGAGAAACACCGGGGGAAAATCGCGAACGACGAATGACGAAGGTCGAAGGAGTTGACGCACAGGACGAACTCCTCGGCAGTTGTCCTTCGATAATTGAACTTCCTGCTTTCCGACGTCATTCAGTAATCGACTATCGTCAATTTCACTCCCATGGGCATCAAATTTCGCTGCCCCAACGGGCACAAGATGAACGTGAAGTCCTTTCTTGCCGGCAAGAAAGGCATTTGCCCCAAATGCGGCGTGGGCGTGGAGGTTCCTCTGGCAAGTGAAGGCGAAGCATTGCTATCGTCCAGCCCAGCGGCAGCATCCAAGGTGGCATCCTCGGCGACCGAAGCAATCTCAGCCGAAGACGCGGAGGTTCCTTCGCTTGGGGCCATTGTCGGCGCGGAAATCGAAAATGCAATTAGCGCAGTTGAAGTTGGCAATTCGAATGGGAAAGTCGCCGGCCGATCGACGGCCACAATGCCATCGGTGATCGCCCAAGAGCCGCTGGCTATTTGGTACGCCTGTACGCAGTTGGGTGATCGATATGGGCCGGTGAGCGGCGAGGTTTTGAACGAATGGCTGGGACAAGGTCGGGTTGCGGCTGGGTCACTCGTTTGGCGCGAAGGCTGGCCCGAATGGCGAAAAGCCTCGGTGGTCTTTCCTAATTTGAATCCGGCTACGGCTCTGGCCGACTTGTTCCCGGGATCAACACCAACTGCGCCAGTAGTTACCACGCCTACCACGGAGCAGCCTAAGATGGACGATCTATTGGCCGATGCTCTGGCTGGGGCGACTACCACGGCAACGACCTACATTTCCACGTCGCGGCGGCGATCCTACAAAGACAAGTTGGTACTGATGAGCATGGTGCTGATCGGTGCCGCAATTTTGTTGGGTGTCACTCTGATGCTGGTCCTATTGAATCAAAAGTAGCCCCATAGCGATGTTTCCAACCTCCGATGCCGCCCGTAAATTTCGTCTGGCGTTGACGGCTGAAGCTTGCCCGCTGCATTACCTGCAATCGAGGAAATTTGCGATGTCAAAGTCAACATTTATCGCTGCCTGCATTCTCGGTGCAACCGCCATTTGGTTCGCGGCATCGTCGGCCAGTGTTGCCGACCCACAAGCTAGAATCGAGTTTGGAGAAGGCAAGTTATCGCTTACACCACCGGCCGGGTGGAAAAAAGTGCAGCCCAAGAGCCGCATTGTTGAGTACGAATTTGCCGTCAATTCGGCGGCGGGAGACGGCGAAACCGGGCGCGTAACCATCATGGGCGCTGGAGGCTCGGTCGATGACAACATCAAACGGTGGATTGGCCAATTCAGCAAACCCGACGGATCGGATGCAAAAGCGAACGCCAAGGTCGAAAAGAGAACGATTAGTGGCAACGAGGTCCATCTTGTCGATATCAGCGGCACGTACAAAGACTCGCCCGGCGGCCCGTTTGCCGGCGGAAAAGTGATCGAGCGCCTCAATTACCGCATGTTGGCGGCGATCGTTCTGACTCACGGCGCGGGCAACTACTTCGTCAAGTTCTATGGACCGGCAAAGACTGTTGCCGAAAATGAGCAGGCTTTCCACGAAATGCTGGCAAGTTTGCAGGAAAAATAGCACAAGCTCGATGCTATCGCCGCTAGCGATAACACCCTTTGTTCAGAACTGCGTCGGCAAGAAATCGCATTCGTAGTTGCCAACATCGGGCGCCGAGGCGCGATTTGCCGCCAGATTCTCTTGACCTATCGAGCGAGTGTTGCGACACTTTCGCCCTGCACTTCGATTCCGCGAGCCAATTGGAATCCAAGATGCATCATTGTTCGCGGTGTCGATTGAAACATTCGGCAGAATTAGAGAGTTCCATTGCCGATAGAGTCGGTTCTAGAGGCGAAGGGGCTTGCTCCATCGCCTTGATTCAAAATCGCCCGAGGATACATTGAAGGTCAAAGCGAATTAGCTCAACCATACCGGCGCAGTTCGGCTTGCCGCGCCTACCGTTTGAATTCAGTTCCCACTGCCAAGGAAGGGAGTGTGCTTTGCGATGGACCGCTACATTGCTGCAGGTGCTTTAGCAATTCTGATCGCCTCAATCGGCTGCAATCAATCGAGCCAATCCGGTCAATCGATCGGAGATCAATCCGTTTCGGCCACAGCGCCGGAGGCACCGTCCAACTCGAATGCATCCGCCCCGCAATCATCGTTGGGGGCCACGCCGGAAAATGCCGTTGGCCAATTTCTCGAAGCGGTTCGTATCGGCAACGATGAAACCGCATCGCTACTATTAACACCCAAGGCCCGACAGAAAACCGCCGAAGCCCACCTTGCCGTTGCCCCGCCTGGTAGCCCAACGGCAACTTTCAGTGTAGGCAAAGTTGAATTCATTTCGTCCAGCAAAGACGCCGCCCACGTGTTGTCGACATGGACCGATGTGGGAGAGGACGGAACGAAAAACAGCGACGAAATCATTTGGGCGTTACGCAAGGAAACCGAAGGCTGGCGTATTGCCGGATCGCTGATGCGTCTAAAGCAATTCCCAAATAAGCCGCCGTTGGTCCTAGATTACGAAGACCCCGAAGATATGAAACGGACGATGCAAAAGTTCTACGCGGAAGAAGAAGCGGCTCAAAATCAACAAACTGAGCCAAACACCGCTCAGCCGCAAGCCAAAGCGCCTGACTCAAATCCAGCGGCCATTCGCTGAATTCTTTGCCGAATGCCGCAATTTTCTTCATATTAATATGGTGGAAAGCTGCATTTTATTGCTTTCGTGATATAGTCTTAAGTATCTTTATAGTAAGAACTTACGTTGCCACAATTGAACAGAACCCTGGATCGATCCAGGGTTCTGTTTTTTTTTGGCATTCTTGGCCTAGGCGCGCGCCGTGTGTGATGTAGAGTTTGTGGAACAGATTTCGCAGTTAGCCCAAATCGCCAAGTCTTTGCAGACTGTGTCTTGGATGCTTGACAAGAAATCGATGAATGCTAACCTAGCGTCCTAGACTAGCTATTCGCGCTTGTTTGCGTAATCGTCAGATTTTACAGGGAAAAAATTCTGATGGATTAGGCCGACAGACGCGGCCAGCATGAGACACTAGGAAATTGGTACCTTCGCTTGGCGGCCGTCCCAGGCGGGGGTGAGAAGAAGGACGGCAGTTGTTTTGTTACGCCAAGGTACCTGTTTTTTGTTGGAGGATTCGAGGATGAACCGTACTTTATTGATGGGGATCGCGATTTTGGTCGCGGTCGTCGGCATCGCCCTATTGGGCGGTGAGAAAACTGCTGTCGCCGGCCATGGTTGCCATGGTTGCTGCGGCTGCTATTGCTCGGGTGGATGCGGTGGCTGCCATTGCCATGGTCGTTGCCATGGTCGTTGCCACGGTCGCTGCCATGGTCGTTGCCACGGTCGTTGCCACGGCTGCTGCGGCAATTGCGGCGGCGGTTGCTGTGGTGGTGGCTGCTGCGGTGGCGTTGTTGTTCCAGTGCCAGCACCGGCCGCTCCGGAAGCCGCTCCGCCGGCTCCTGCCGCTCCGGCTCCGACTGCTTCGAACAGCGATCGTGCTCCGTTCGCTTTCTCGACGGTTAACTTCCGTCGATAGTCTTGCTCCGCTGGGTGGTTCAGCCCTGTGAACCACCCCTGCAATCGAGCTTAATAAAAGCCGGGTTTCGCAAGTCGAAACCCGGCTTTTTTACTGCGCTGGCAAGGTTGCGTGCGGTGGCTAAATTTTTTGTTGCTTAACGTTTTGTACAATCCGACGACCATTTGTACGATTCTAATCAGCGCCCCTCACAAACACGGTGTCGACCAGCCGATCCGGTGGATCTTCAATGGCACGGTGGGTTATTAGCCCTTGTGGTTCGCTGATTGATACGGCTCGAATTCCGCAATCGCATCATTTGAAGCCGATCAACGTATAGAATGAAGCTGCACAAACGATACGCGATTCGAAGCATCTAGCAACATGGCTGACCTCGTCGCACAAGGACCAGAATTGCATCAGCGCTGGCGAAGATTGCTGCCGCTGGACGCCTCGGTCGTCGTGGGTCGCCAGGCTCGTGGATGGTCAGCGTCTTGGGACGACCGAATATCTCGCGAGCATGCGCGGCTGCATTGGAATGGCAAACAGCTTTCGGTCGAGCGATTGGCCTCGGCCGCAAATCCTGTTTTCTTTCAGGGTCGGGCGGCTTCGCAATTCCAAGTGCTTCCGGGCGAACATTGGGTGATCGGCAACACTACTTTTACCCTGTCGTGCGATCGAGTGTATGTCACGCTCGATGCTCCGCTGCCGACTCGCGAACAAACGTTTAGCGCCGCCGAGTTGGGTCGGATTGCCTTTCGCAATGCTCAAGAGCGCTTGGAATTGCTCGGGCGGTTGCCGGATTTGATTCAAAACGCGGTGACCGACAACGAATTGTTTCTTCGCGTGGTGAGTTTACTGTTGTCCGGCATCCCGTTGGCCGATGCCGCAGCTTTGGTAGAAATCGACTCGAACGGCTCCGCCGCGCCGGCCCGAATTCTGCATTGGGACCGCCACCGATTGGCAGGAATCGACTTCCAACCCAGCCAACGGTTGATTCAAGCGGCCGTCGGGCAAGGTCAAACGGTGCTGCACACTTGGCACGGCTCCAGCCCCGCAGAAGAATTCACGGGAATCGAAAGCATCGACTGGTCGTTTTGCACTCCATTGCCAGGCAAGGCCTGCGCTGGCTGGGCGCTGTACGTGGCAGGTCGATTTGGATCCTCGACACCCGGCAGCGGCGGCTACAGCGACCCGTCCGATTTACGCGACGACATTAAATTTACCGAACTGGCGGCGGCAACGCTGAGCAGCCTCCGCGAGCTGCGCCGATTCGGACGCCAGCAGGCTGGCTTGAGTCAATTTTTTTCGCCGCTCGTGCTCGAGGCGCTGTCCGCCGATGACCCGGAAACAATCCTTTCTCCGCAAGAGGCCGAAGTGACCGTTTTGTTCTGCGACTTGCGGGGCTTCTCGAAGACCAGCGAACAATCGGCGGGCGATCTGTTCGGTTTGCTCAATCGCGTGAGCAAAGCGCTTGGTGTGATGACGCACCAGATTCTGGATCACGCGGGAGTGGTGGGCGATTTTCAGGGAGATGCGGCGATGGGCTTCTGGGGCTGGCCGCTCGCGGTCGATGACGGTCCGCAGCGGGCAGCGTTGGCCGCGCTTGGTATTCGCGCTCAATTCGGGGTGGCTGCGACACAGGCTGAACATCCGTTGTTCGGGTTTCAAGTCGGCATCGGTATTGCCACCGGTCGGGCCGTGGCGGGAAAAATCGGCACCGCCGACCATGTGAAAGTAACCGTCTTTGGGCCGGTGGCGAATCTCGCCGCTCGGTTGGAATCGATGACGCGGACATTCCACGCTCCGATTCTGATCGACGGCAAAACCGCCGAAGCGGTGCGACGACATTTGGCTACCGACGTCGCTCGCTGCCGAAAGGTCGCGGTGGTGAGACCCTACGGATTTGAATCCGCCGTCGCGGTCAACGAATTGCTACCACCCGAGCAAGAATATCCGCTTCTGAGTGATCAACATATTCGAGATTACGAATGCGCGCTTGAAGCGTTTTCCGCTGGAAACTGGCCGGGGGCGTTTGAATTGCTGCACAAAGTTCCCGCCGACGACCGGGTCAAAGATTTTCTCACGGTGTTCATTGCTGGACGCCATCGCACGCCTCCACCTGGCTGGGACGGCGTGATCTCGCTGGACGCGAAGTGATTACTGGGCATTCGCAACGCTTTGAACTACACTAGAAACCTGTCAATCGCGCGAAATTCTTCCCGCGTTGGTTGACGTTTCTGACTAGGATTCAACACGCAGTAGCTTCCCATGCAACGACGACACTGGTTTCGATGGATATTGCTGGCATTTTCGATCAGTTGTCCGCCGCTGGTCCGATCGGCTGAACTGCCCAGCAGCATTCAATCGAAGTCTGTCGCTTCAACTTCGAATTCGCAACCCGCCGATGCTAGACAGCCGTCGGCATTTCTCGCAAGCGGTCTAGCTGACTCCCGTCTAAAGCCGCTCGATGGCTTGTTTCAATCATTCATGGCCGAAACGCCGCTCATCCACCACAACGATGAATTGAACCTGGCCGTGTTTTTCAACGTGCGACTGTCGGAAAATAACGAGGAACAAGTCGATGTGCTTATGCCTGGACTGCAACGCGCCACGACCAGCATTACCGGTTGGCTGATGGAGCAAGTCAAGCCGATCGAATATGTTGTGGCCGCCGCGGATCCTGCGGCGTCGCCAATGGCTGCGCCCAAACAGGCCACCGAGCCGGCAGGACCGCCCAACGAGTACAACCAGTCGGATTACGAGCTCAAGAATCGTCCGACCACTGGCACAACGGTTGCGCAATTAAAGCCGTTCGATGATTTGATGCAATCGTTCATGGACGAAAACAATTTGCCAGGTGCCTGCTTGGCCGTTATGCGCGGCGGCAAACTGCTCTATGCTCGCGGCTTTGGCTACAGCGACGTTGCCAACAAGGAGCCTGTACAGGTCAACTCACTATTTCGCATCGCCAGCATTAGCAAGCCGTTCACTGCCGTCGCCATTTTGCGGCTTGTGGAAAAAGGCAAGCTAAGCCTCGACGATCGCGTATTCGATCTGCTCGAAATCGAGCCGTTCATCGAGAAAGTCGCCAAGCCCGATCCGCAGGTGAAACTGATCACCGTCCGGCACTGTTTGCAGCACACCGCTGGCTGGGATCGCGGCAAGAGCTACGACGCGATGTTTATTCCTCTTCGCATCGCCCGGTCGATGAAGATCGACGCCCCGCCGGATATGAGGGCCATCATTCGCTACATGCAGGGACAGCCTCTCGATTTCTCGCCCGGCGAGCGATATGCCTACTCAAACTTGGGCTACATGATCTTGGGGCGCATCATTGAGAAAGTGACCGGTGTCGATTACGAATCTCACATGCAACAGGAAATTCTGCATCCGCTGGGCATTACCGACATGCGGCTGGGCCGTTCGCTGTTGGAAAACCGAGCACCCAACGAAGTGCGTTACTACGCCAGTGGCGAAACGGCGGTGGCCGTGACGGGGCCGCACTTTGGGATGCAGGTTCCCAAGCCATACGGCTCATTCTATTTCGAGTCGATGGATTCGCACGGTGGCTGGCTGGCGACCGCAGCCGACCTAGTGAAATTCGCCTCCGCCTTCGACCGCTACGACAAATGCCCGCTGCTCAAGCCTGTTTCGATTGCGACCATGTTTGATCGCCCCACGGGGCTTGCCGGTTACGATCACAAGGGTGCGCCTAAACGCGAATATTACGGCTGCGGCTGGAAAGTAGCCCCCGATGGCGATGGCAAAGGAAACGTCAACCACACTGGCGCTCTTGATGGCACTTCGACACTGATGATTCACCGCAACGACGGCATCAACATGGCGGTGCTGTTCAACTTTCGGCGTACAAAAGACAGGAAGG
This sequence comes from Pirellulales bacterium, assembly GCA_020851115.1. Taxonomy (GTDB): domain Bacteria; phylum Planctomycetota; class Planctomycetia; order Pirellulales; family JADZDJ01; genus JADZDJ01. The sequence goes on along the minus strand of JADZDJ010000115.1, from coordinate 46,055 downwards.
CACTTTCAACCGCGATGTTGCCGCTGCTGCACAAGACGGCCAATGATATCCGCGAGTGGCCGGAAACGATGGCGGAACCGATGCCGCAAATCTCGGCGGGCGCGCCACAATAACTCGATGTCAGCGGTATCCACACCCGACCACCAGGCATCTCTTTCACCATGACTCGCGTTTTACTAACTGCCTTCGAGCCGTACGATCGTTGGAAGGCAAACGCCAGTTGGCTAGCCTTGGTACATTTGACGCAATGTTTGCCGGCTCATCCGCAATTGGTCACCCGGTTGTATCCCGTGGATTTCTCCGCGATGAAGGAGCGGCTGGCGGAAGACTTGTCGCAAAGGTTCGACTTCGCGTTACACGTTGGCCAAGCGCCGGGTAGTTCGCGAATTCAACTCGAGGCAATTGGGTTGAATATCGGCGGGTCGTATAGCCAATCGCCCGATCAGTACCGCCCGTTGGCCAGCGACGGCCCAGTCGCCTACCGCACGGCGTTGCCCGTGGACAACTGGGCGGTGAAACTGCGCCGCGCCGGCATTCCTGCGCAAGTGTCATATCATGCAGGCACGTATTTGTGCAATGCAACGATGTACTGGTCACACTATCTGGCCGAGCGAATGGGCCTGAAAGTTCAGACGGCCTTCATTCACGTGCCGCTCGACATTTCGCAAACGGTGAACGAACCCCACGGCACGCCATCTCTGCCGGCCAGTCTGGCGGCGGATGCCGTGCGATTGATTTTGGAAGAATTCGCATAATGGCCAAGTCTGCATCAATGCAGCGGGTAGCCCAGGTTGCGTCCAACCTGAGCGAAGCAATAAACATCGGAATGCGCAGCATTCTACAGCAATCGAATGCCCATCGAGAAGTGATGCTTCTTGCTCCGCACCGGTTGGCGAAATCCGATGCTACACGCTACGGCTATTGTAACACGAGTGGGTTGACGATGTGCTCCGGCCAGCCTCCTTGCAGGCGTGTGGCCACTTGACGAGCCGTGCGGCTGCGAAGGTTTTCCAACGATTCGACCGAGACAAACGCCGCGTGTGGCGTAACGATCACTCGCGGATCGTCGTAAGGGGGCTGAGATAGGTCGGGCGGTTCGGATTCTTGCACGTCGAGCGCCGCCCCTGCAATCTGTCCGGCCTTCAATGCCGCCGATAGCGCCGCATGATCGATCAGCCCGCCACGGGCCGTGTTGATTAGATAGGCCGACGGCTTCATTTTGGCTAGCGAAGAGGCCCCGATCATGGATTGTGTTTCTGGCGTATGGGGGACATGCAGGCTGATGTAATCGCTCTCAGTGAGTAGTTCATCCATTTCGCGCCAGCAAACTCCCCTGGGCAGTTGCGATGCATCCTTTCGCGCGCGGCCGGTGGCCAGCACTTTCAGGCCGATTCCCAGGGCTTTTTCCGCCAACTTGCGGCCGATGTTGCCATATCCGACAATGCCGAGCGTCTGTCCTTCGATTCGCCGCAAGGCAGGCCCGTCCTGCAAATTGTATCGCCTCTGCATCGTTTCGTAGTGATAAAACGCCACTTTGCGGGCCAGAGCCAAGATCAATGCCAGCGCATGCTCGGCCACTTCGACGATGCAATAATCCGGCACATTCGTGACGATAATACCTCGGCGGGTTGCCGCTGCGACGTCGATGTTGTCCAGTCCAATTCCCAGCCGCGAAATGATTTTGCACTGCGGCGCGGCGGCAATCACCGATTCGGAGACTTTTGCCCAATTGGTCATGATCGCGTCGCAATCGCGAGCCAATTTCGCCAGCGATTGGGCGTCCCCTTGTTTGGCGACGATCAATTCTGCGTCGGATTCGTGCAAAATTGTTCGCTCGATTTCCAAATCCGCCCAGGCATAGTCGGTGAGTAAAACGCGGTGCATAAAGAGGGTTCGGGGTTCAAGGTTGAGCTCATGTAGGGCAGACATTCCTGCCTGCTGGCAGTGCCAGCGCAGGAAAATGTCATGGCCGAAAATCATTGCCATCAATCTGATGATTCTTCATGAGCCGATACAGCGTCCCGCGCGGAAGTTTTGCTTCCCGCGCGGCGGCGCGTACATCACCACTGTAGCGATTTAACAGGTCGGTCAAATATTTTCGCTCGAAGGTCGCTACGTACTGATCGCGGAGTTGAAAATATCCCACCGCGTCGGTCGAATCGCGTTGACCGGAGGCGACGATCACTTCATCGGGCAAATCGTCTAAATCGATGGCGGTATCCTTGGATAGGGCAATTGCCCGGCGGATGACATTTTGTAATTCTCGCACATTGCCCGGCCACGGATACTGTTTCAGCACTTGATACGCTTCCACGGAGATGCTTGGAATTGTCTTGCCCATTTCGCGGCTATAGCGATTTGTGAAATACTCGGCCAACAGTCCAATGTCGTCGCCGCGCACGCGCAACGGCGGCAATTCGATGCGCACTACATTGATGCGGTAATACAAATCTTGCCGAAATCGCTCTTGTCGAATCATCGCTTCCAAATCGCGCGACGTAGCCGCGATCAGTCGTACATCGACGGCGATTTCCTCTCGCCCACCCACGCGCCGAACTTTGCGCTCTTGCAAGGTTCGCAGCAGTTTCGGCTGCAATTGCAGCGGCAACTCGCCAAGTTCGTCGAGAAAAAACGTTCCGCCGTCGGCATACTCTAATAGCCCGATTCGACGGTGCTCGGCCCCTGTAAATGCCCCGCGCTCGTGGCCAAATAGTTCGCTTTCGAGCAAATTCTCTGGAATCGCGCCGCAATCGACCGGCACAAAAGCCCCTTTGGCCCGTGCGCTGAGGCGATGAATTGCGCGGGCAACGAGTTCCTTGCCGGTGCCGGTTTCGCCAATGACCAGTACATCGACGTTGGAGTCCGACACTTGCTGAATCGTCGCGAAGACATGCTGCATTAACGGGCCAACGCCGATAATATCGTCGAACGAATAGGGCCGCTCAAGCTGGCGACGCAACAACTCGTTCTCGGCAAGAATGCGATCGGACTTCATGCGGAATTGTTTCAACGTAGGCTCCGCCATCCGAGGCGAACCAGAATCGCCGGACGATTTCCAGCCTCAGTTTTGCGCGGCTCGCTGAACTTATGAACTGGACGCGTCTTGTGCTGCTCTGCCGAGCAACTCGCGCAAATGGAAATGAAACTTCCCCAGCTTTCCGCCGTAGTTGCCGGCTGAAATCGCAACGACGTCGTCGGCCGCCGCCGCCCGCATTGCCGCTGCCATTGCTTGGCCGACGGCCGTTTCATCGACTCCATCAATGACGATTTCTAGGGCGTGATTCGTTTCCGGGTGTAGCCGTGATTCTACTCGGCCACGCAGCGTGGGGCAAAACGCATCGCTCGTTGACGCCTTGAGGGCTTTGTAGCGTGATCCAACCTTGCTGCCGCTGCGGGCTACTCCGCCGGGAAACGGCGTAATCACGCCGGGCATTGCGGAGATCGCATCAATTGCCCTCCGCACGGCGGCCAAGGCGGGTTCCAGCTTTGCCGCCTGAACAATGATGTTTCCTCCACCAACCCCTTTTTCAACGCCCAATTTATCCTCAACTAAAAACTCGCCGTCCATTACGGGAATCCGCCAGTAACGACGGCCATCGATGAGCTTGCTCTTCTGGTAGCCATCGCCAAAAAAACGCAAGTGCTTGCCGAGCGGAACTCGATCGGCGGCATCCGGCAATCCATCATAGACGGCGCTTGACGCACAGGTCATCAAGCATTGGCCAGTACGGTTGGCAATTGCCTTGCCAAGCGGTTCGGGGGCAAAGCCGAACACCAAGATGGCCGCGCCAGGCCGACGGTCGAGCGTTTCGTCGGCGGTCAAACGGCGTTCAACGCCTGCTTCCGCATCGCAGGCGATAATCGACGTGGCGTATCCGCAAAATGCCTGCACCGCAACATTAAGCCAGTAATCGTCATGAGCCGTCACCACCAACCGCGCATACCGCAGGCGAAAAGCCTCGGCAAACGTGTCATCGATCCGCGTGCTTCCAAGTTGCATTGTGAACAGTACGATAGCGGCCATGTGGGGCAGGCATACCTGCCTGCCATCGTGGGGTAGGCTTCTGGCTCGTCGCAATCTCGCGCTGGTAGGTAGGAATGCCTGCCCCACGGAAAATTCAAAACTGCCATTAGATTAGACGCCGCCCGACTGCTCAAGCCCAGTCGCGACACTTCCCTGCTCGCTTCGGGACGTTTCCGTCACCCGCCGGAAAAGTTCGGCCAGTGCGGCCGGTGATCGCGCCGCGCCCAGGCACAACAGTGGCGCAAGCAGCGATCCCCAATACTGATTGATCGGCTGTCCGATGAACGCAAATAGCGATACAAACGCGCACGCGGTAAGGCCAACGCGCTGCCCGGTCGGCGTATTCCAGCCGGCAAATCCCAAGAGTGCAAGTACCAGAAAAATCGCAGCCACCCATTGCGGCAGCAACAGCAAATAGGCGTTCATTTGCGCCAGTGAAATCACAAATGACGCTCCGCCATATTGTAGCCAGCTATTGGCATGCACTGCTTCATTCGGGCCAATGAGCGACATGACTTGGGTATGGTGCCATGCAAAAAAGACGACATACAGTGCAAACCCAGTCAACCATGCGACGACTTCGCGCTGCTGCCGGTCTTTCATTGCCAGCAGTAGGCAAATTACACAGTAAGGTGCGGCCAATTCGCGAACAAATAGCGCCGCCAGTCCGGCTCCAAACGCCCAACCGCGAAGGTTTAGCGAGTAGAGGCAGGCCGAAAGCGCGATCAGCGCTCCGGCCCATACGACGGGCATTACATAGACGTTGCCCAGCCAGGCCGGCATCAGCGCACCCACGAGTAGCAGCCCCGCCATGGTCGCCGCCATCGGATCCGCGTCGCGCGCCGTGATGTAGGTTCCAAGAATCAAAACCAGCGCTGCCAAGCCACCGATTAAAAGTCGCCCGGCCCATTCGCCCGGAAGACGTCCGATGAGCCACATCGGCAGCGGCGTCCGCCAATTGAATACGCTGGTCGTGGGATAACCGCGGGCGCGAAGTTCCGTCGCCGCGGCTTGATAATAATCCTCCCCCCCATAAATCCGGTGGACCTCCGCCTGATACAGTTCGACATCCCCTGCGCCGCGGTTGGGCTTATCGGCGAATCCGCTGGCCCAGGGCGAAAAAGTAATCCACATGCACAGGGCAATCGCCGACAGCGTAACGGCAAGTACAATTCGCGCGGCGGACGGCGACAATCGGGCAAAGCTGCTGCTCGATGCAAGATTCATGGAAAGGCAAGATTCATGAGTGTTCGGTTCACCCATGCAAATCTAGCTTATGGACTTGCCTGGCTCTGCCAACGTGGATTACGCAGGTGTTTTCGTGCGGTCCTGCGAAGGATAGAACAACCAAAGCGCCAGCAAGCACGCGATGGAAACCCACATGGGGACGCCGAACAACACACGAAAATTCGCCTCCGATGCGCCCGCTGGCTTGGCAAGTTTATCGATCTGTCCGGCCGCAATATTGCCGACGATCACTCCCAACCCAAGCACAATCAGATTGAACAAACTCTGCGCGCTGGCACGCACGTCGCTTGAAGTATTTTCGTCGACAATCAAGAACGCCAGAAAGAAAAAGCAACCAAAGCACAGCCCATGCAGCGCTAGCGCCGGCACGACAAAAACTGGTTCTGGCAAATAGGCGAATACGGCGAACCGCACCACATACGCTAGTAAACCGACCGACAGAATCGTCTTCCGCGAATACCGCTTCACGACCAGGGGGATTACGGCCAAGACAATCAATTCGGAAATCTGACCGATGGTCATCGGTCCGCCCCCAACGCCAAAAATCGAATCGAACAGTGCCGAACGAACTTTAAGGTGACCAAGAAAGCCTTCGGTACGAACGAAGTAAAACTGATGGATACAACTGACTGGAAATGCGATGAGAAACAACGTCAGCAGCGGATTCCGCTTGATTTCCTGCATCGCCTCGCCGGCAGCAAACTTTGATTCACCTTTTTGCGGCGGCGTATGCGGCAGAAAAAAACAATAAATGCCCAAGATAATGCCCAGCACTCCACTGAGGCGGAATGCATCGGCCATTCCCAGAACGTGCGCAGACCGAATCTGTTCGGCGGCGACTTCCTCGCCAAGCGGCGTGTGCATTCTCAACAGCCATTGCCCCATTCCAATTCCGACCACAATCCATCCGACGGTCCCCCACACGCGAACGCGGCCGAAGTCTCGATCGCGATCGGGTAAGTGGTGAAACGCCAAGGCATTCGTCAACGATAGTGTCGGCGCGTAAATCAAGGAATAAAAGAAACCGAATACTAACAGCGACTTGAACGTGGTTAGCGAGCCGAGTTGCCAGATCAATCCAGCGCCGATCAAATGGCTGAGTCCCAAAAATCTTTCTGTGGAAAAATAGCGATCCGCAATTTGCCCAGCCAGAAAGGGAGCAATGATGGCGCCGACCGCCGCCACTCCAAACAGCAACCCCGCTTGTTCTCCGGTGAAGGGGGCGAGGGGGCGTTCGGTGAGAAACGCGAAAAACAACGGCAGCCACGCACCCCAAATCGCATACTGCAAAAACATCATCGCCGACAACCGGACGTTCAATCCGAGAGGCAACGGCGGGGCGGTGGGCGGCGCGGAGCGAGAGAAGGCGGGCTCGGTTGCCATAGGGCCTGCTGCCGTAGCGGGAAATGCGGCGGTTGGCTCGATCTCGTCGGCAAGTCGCTGGATTCAACGGGTCATTCGACTACCAACCTCAGACGGCCACTGCTCTTGACGGCGCCCTGCAATCGTGCGACGATCCTTCCCTGGAAGGGGCCCATTGTGCCTGTCGAAACGACTCGTGAAACGGAATGGAGGATAGGGGACTTGAACCCCTGACCTTCTGGCTGCCAGCCAGACGCTCTCCCAACTGAGCTAATCCCCCGTAGGGCACACAGTAAACTATCAACCCTATCGGCCGCATCGCGGGTTGTCAAGCCGTGATGCGAGCAACCGACAAGGCCAACTGATGCTGTCGTCTCGCTCCGCGCGACGGAACCGGAACTACGCGGAGTAAAGGATCGACATCGGTGCGTCTTGCAGCAGCGCCTACCACGACTTGTGAAGAAATTACTCTGGAATCTGCTGCGATGGGGCGTGCCGGTGGCGATACTCGCTTACTTGCTCTACGACGCCACGCGGAACGACAGTTTTGTGAGGCTGCGAAATGAGCCTAAGCATTGGGGCTATCTCGCGCTGGCGTTGCTGCTTTGTTTTGTCGCCGTCGCCTTGACCATCGGGCGCTGGTACTACTTGGTCCGCGTATTGCAGATTCCGCTTCGAGTGCGTGATGCTTTTCGTTTGGGCTTTCTCGGTTACCTTTTGAATTTCGTTTCGCCCGGTAGCGTCGGCGGCGACTTATTCAAGGCCGTCTTTTTGGCGCGCGATCGGCCTGGCCGGCGCGCGGAAGTTGCCATCACCGTCATCGTCGACCGCTTGGTCGGCTTGTATGCATTATTTCTCGTTGGCACCGCGGCTATTTTGTTCACCGGCGTCTGGCGATCGAACGCAGACCAAGTTCGCATTGCGTGCCAGGTCATGTTTTGGTGTACTGGCGTTGGTACGGTGGCGCTGATTGCATCGTCGCTTCCCAGCTTTGCTGAGGGGGTGGTTTCTCGATGGCTGCAAAGCCTGCCGCGCATCGGCCCGATTCTCGAACGTTTGGCGAAGGCAAACCGAATGTACTACCGTCATTTTTGGGCCATGCCGCTCGCGGTGCTGATGAGCGTCGGAGTTCACGCGCTCTACGCGGTCGGCATCTGGCTGATCGCCATCGGCCTGCTTAGCGACGCCCCGTCGCTCGACTCCCATTTTGTGATCGTGCCAACCGCAATGGCAACGGGTGCGATTCCACTGGCGCCGAATGGGCTTGGAACTTTTGAGCTGGTTGTGAAAACGCTCTATCAGTATTTGCCAGGAGGGACCGAAGCAGCCGCCAGCGCGGGATTGCTGGTGGCGCTGGGATATCGAGTGATTACCGTCCTAATTGCCGCTGTGGGAGCGGTCGTCTACGTTTGGAGCCGTCGCGAAATGTCGGAAGTGCTGCACGAAGCGCATGAAGTTGCCGAAGGAGACAATTGCGATCCACATCCGGAATCGCTCGCTTCGGCCTATTAATCGAAACTCCTCGGCAGTCCGAGAAGCCGGCCGGCGGGGTGAAGCATCGGGCAGCTTGATGCCTGGGTTTCAGCAACGGCAATGGCGAGTAATCCGTCCTTGATAACGCAGAAGGAGGCGGATTTTCAAGGCATGATCGGCCTTGCGGCCATCTCCGCCGCCAAATAGGCGGCTACCGTCGGTCGCTCGAATTCGTCATCGGAATTTCTCCATCGATGCGCAGTTTTCCGCTGTTGCGTATTTTCCATTTTGGCCCTGTATTGTCGAGCAGATTGCAATTCAGCAGGTTGACTTTGCCAAATTCTTGCACGAGCAACTGGTAGTGCCCATTGTCGCCCAGCAAGCAACCTTCCAATACGACGTCCGAGACACCGCTCACCGCGATGCCGCTGCGGCCGTTGCCGCGCGCAATGACGCCAGATATGACCGACGGGCCGACAGCATCGTTCAGGTGGATACCGTCAAGTTGGAAGCCTTGCACGATCAAGTTGCTGATTTCGATGCCCTCGACTTGATACGCCGTAATACCGGTGCGCAGAGAAGCATAGCTTAGCCGATAATCCTGCGGAACTCGGCCTTTCTCCGCGCGAAAATAGATCCAGCCGTCGGCCAACGCCCATTGGAGCGGATCAAGCTCCAACTTGTGATCGAAAATCGAGGAATAGGGTCGCTCGACAAGAGGCAGTCCGTCGCGAAATAATTGCTGGAAGTCCATCCGTTCAGGTTGAAAGCGGAAAACCTCACCGCGCACGAAGCGCCAAGCTCCTGGCGGCACCAGTCGCGAGCCGTCAAGGGTCGCACCGCTGCCTTCGAGCACGAATCGATGCAACACATGGCCGCTGCGCCGGCTGCCCACCAGGCTGATGCTTTCTCGATACGGCTCGCTGGTTTTCGCAAGATTAATGTGATCTCCCGGCAGTGCCGAACGCAGTGCTCGCCAAATCGTTTGATTCGGCCCATGTCCAGGATATTCCCACTCTGCCGCCAATCCATCGAACAAATCGTCGCCGCTGACGTTGTTGACGTATAGATCGCGTGCGGCGGCTGGCAAACCGAGTGCCAACAGCAGGCCGGAAAACGCCGCGGTAGTGAAGATTTTAAGAATCATGCGAAGAATCTGCCTGGCTTCAACAGTAGTCGCTGAAGCAATATTGCCGGCAAACCTTAATGGACGATTGCAGCGCAGCTTACTCAAGCAAGCGGTCGCTTCCTCTATTCTGTCTCGGCTTGCCACTGGCTTGGTCAACCCTTCCCAATCTGGCACTCGCATTGCATGGAACGTGCGTAAAATACATTGTTTTCTCTAAACACCGGCTATACCAGGTGCGCAAGGCGGGCAAGCACGGCTGAAGATGACGACGACAGCGAACCGATCCATCATTATCGTGGCCGAAATCCTGCGCGCCACCGCTTCCAATCTCCCGAAGTTTGTCGATGAGCGATTCTCCGTCCCAATCGGCCGCTGCCGCTGCGCCTCCACCCAAAATGCCCGGCGAAGTGGTGCGCGGACTGGTCTCGCTCTGGATCATCATCCATTTTTTAGGAATCTTCCTAGCGATCGTCACGCTGAATGAACTGGCTCAATCTTCGAACCCCAGCGGTGGCGTTCTCGCGGAATCGCAGCTATTGAATCGGTTGAAGCAAGTTCCGCCGATCGGGCAATACATCAACGCCCTGTGGCTCGATGTTCCGTACAACTATATTCTCGCCAACGGCAGTCCATTGGACGGCGATTTTTCGTTGCGGCTGGAGTTGACCTTCGACAACGGAAAAACCGAAGAACTGACTTGGCCGGCGAACAACGATTGGTTTGGAGAGCATCGTGCGCGGTTGGCGCGACTGGCCCTTTCCACCGCGCGCGCCGCCGAAATTAACAATTCGCGGGTTGCCGCGCTGATCGGCAAATCCATCCTCACGCAAACCGGCGCGAAGGAGCTGGTCTTAAGCGTCTATCGACATCAGCCACTCAGCCTCGAAGACGCCAGGTCGAGCGATCCTACGCAGCGCGATCCCCATCATCGCCGCACGTTTGTGCGCGTCTATACTGCGACGGTGCGTGTGAATTCAGCCGGCGACGTTCAAGTATCGGTCAAGCAGGAAGCCCTCGACGTGGCCGCACCGAACCGATCGTCGTCCGATTCAACGACGTCCCCGCCGGATGAAAGGTCCGGTTCGAGCGAATCGAATGCTCCGTCCAGCACACCACGTCAGAAGCCGAACCGCCAACGAGCCGATCCGCTTCCGCTTCCAGAGCGGCCGAAAGATTCGTCAAGTTTTCCCGATCGTTTGCTCAACCCCACCGATCCCCCCGCCGACCGCGGCACACCGCAGAAATGACAGGATCAACCTCAATTGCCGCCAGCACCGATCGCGGCCTGCTCGAACGCATGGGCAGCGTCTGGACTCGGTTTTGGTTCACCCCCGGCGATCCGATTTGGCTGTGCGCGCTGCGCATTGCCGTCGGCCTAGTGACGCTGTGGTGGTATTTGGGCTTCGTCGCTGATCTGACGAGTTGGTTCGGCCCAAGCGGGTTATTTCCGCCCGAGATGTTCCAGGCCAATCGCCTCGAATTTCAAGAAAACTCGTGGTCGCTGCTCGAACTGGCTACCACGCCCGAAACGGTCAAGCTATTTTACGGCATAGGCCTGGTCGCGATCGTCGGCATGACCGTGGGATATTTCACGCGATTCTGTACAATTGTCACGCTGTTGGTCGTGTTGTCATTTGTACGTGCCTCAGCGCTGATGGCGCGTCCCATCGACGACGTTCTGGCGATGCTGCTGTTTTACCTATCCATCGCTCCGGCCGGAGCCTGCTTTTCGCTCGACGCACGCTCGCGAGCGCGGCGACAATGGAAGGTCGGTGCGAGCGAATCAATTCATGTCGCGAGGTTGTATACGACTGCCACGCTGGCCACGCGACTAATGCAGGTCCACTTAGCCATTATTTACGCCACGATGGCGATTTCCCAATTGCAATTTGAAGCCTGGTGGCAGGGTTCGGCCGTCTGGTGGATGATGGCCCGCTCGGAATCGCGACTGGTCGATTTTACCGGACTTAGCCGCATGGGAATGGCGTTTGTCTACCTCGTCAATTTCCTTACGCACTTCATTGTATTCTACGAAATCTGCTTTGCGCTTCTGATTTGGAACCGCGCGATTCGGCCGATCCTGCTGGCGTTTGGCGTACTGGTTTGGCTGAGTATCATGTTCATCCACGGCTCACCGTCTTTCTGCTTGTTGATGTTGCTGGCGAACATGGCGTTTCTACCACCGGAAAAACTGCGGAAATGCTGCCGCACCGCCGCGCAGTGCAGTTAGAGGATTTTGGAGTTCGATGGTCCGCAGATAGCTTCAGCGCACGCCGGTGATCCTAGGTTCTTGCGATCGGATGCACTGTTCCAAGACTACGCGATCAACCACGACAACTCGATCAACCGCGCTCAATGCGAAGCCGCTCGATCATCGGATCGTGCGGCTAACGTTTCCGTCGCTGCTGTCTGAAGATGTTTCTTCCGTTTGCTGATGTCGCAAAGCATATCCGAATGGATATTCAAACCCAGGTTCGTCAAATTGTAAAAGTGTTCGCTGGCCACCAACCAGACAATTTCGCAGATCTCGCGTTCGGAAAAATGTTCGCGTAGCCGGGCAAAGGTAGCCGGAGCGACCTTTTTCTCTTGGGTTAGCTCGGTCGAATAATCCAGCGCTGCCCGCTCTGCATCGCTGAACTGCGGGTTGGTGCGATATTCCTCCAGCGCATCAAACTTCGCCTCGTTCATCGACGATTTAATGACAAACGATCGGCCAATATCGATGCAGAACAAGCAAACGTTCAACTGTGCTACCCGTTCGCGGATAAGCAACGCTAGTTCTGGCGACAAATGTAGCTTCTTGTCCAACTTGCCGATTTTCGAAGCGAACTTTCCAAACCCAAGTGGCAAGCGGGCATAAACTACTTTGACGGGTGTTAGCACCTTGCCAAATTGCAGCTTTGTGAAATAGTAAATAAGCTTCATCATCAGCCCTTTGGGCTGTTCGATCGGTGGCAGAAAGGCATCCATTGACAACCTCCTTAAGTTCCGTGCAATGCACCTCAACAAAATGAGTGCGAATCGATGCGTTTTTGGCCCCTGTGTCATTGTACGCGGCTACGTTCAAATCAGAAAATGGAATGCGCTCAGCATCCCGAACCGATACTGCGCGCGAGCGAGGCCGCTCGAAGTGTTCCGAGGCGAGTGTATGGCGGATTCGGTAGCACGGCATAAGCCGGTTTACAAAGTTCGCCTTATTGAGTTCTTGACGACTCCGGCAGAAACTTACAGGGCTGATTCAGGACACTTCGATGGCACGAGAAGCGGCCGATCGTGAAGATCTTCTGCGCGAAGCAACAGCGCTGATTCAGCGCGTCGAATTGAAGATTTCCAGCTTTGACGAGCCAATCGTTGTCGGCTTCCGCCGCGACGGCGCTGCCAGCTTCTACTTTGGTCACGATGCGGTTTACCAATTCAATGCCACTGGCGCGCTGCGGCGTGGATTTCTCGAAGGCCAACTGTATAAGGCCGTCGGTGGGCAATTGGTCGCACTCATGCCCGTCCGAACTGCCGAACAAACCGAACTTCGCCGACACGATTTGAGCGACGCGGAATCTAAACAGTTTGTCGACGGCGCGTTACAACGACTGCGGCAACTGATGACATCATTGACCAATGGCGAATTTTCCATTCTTGGACAAATACCGCCACAGACCGATCTGGTAGGACGAATTCGCGATTGGCTGACCCAACCGTTCGACAGCCTTCCCATCGCCGGCTCGCCGCGGCTGTGACCGCTCAAAACACCGGCAGCGCGACTACTTCAGCCTCCATTCCCACGGCCGACAGCTGCGTTCCCGGCTCGTGATACCCCCGCCGCACATAGGCCAGAGCCAGCGGTGTCTTCAAACGCGGCGACCAACACGATGAAGTAACTTGCCCGACAACTTTGTCGAGGCTGAGCAGATCTGTGCCGCTGGGCGGAGCGGCCGCGGCCGCAATCCTGATGCCGCGCAGCAGCCGATTCACATGTCCCAAAGAGTCGATTCGCGCCACCGTTTCCTGCCCTATGTAGCAGCCTTTTGTGAAACTAATCGCGAACCGATCACGATCGATCTCCTGCGGCAGATTTTCCTCGCCGATATCGCGACCATAAAGCGGTGTGCCCTGCTCGATGCGACAAGTCTCGAAGACGTCCCAGCCGCAACGCGTCGCGCCCGCGTGAACCAGTGCCCGGACTACCTCATCGAATGCTTCTCGCCGAACGGCAATCGAAAAATCTTTCGGGCCAATCAAGTCTACTCGTCGCAGCCAAACCCCGTGGCCGACAAGCGAAGCCGCCGCATGTTGCATCCGCGCTACCGGCGCGGCCAGATCGCAATTTGTCAAGAGTGCGTCGGCCTGATCCCCTGCGAGCAGCAATTCTGCCCACTCGGTCGAACGATCGTGAAGCTGGACATCTTCCCGAATGATGTACCGATCAAGATGATCCAGCAGCGGCCTACTCTGTTCCGGCGCTGCTTCCAGCACAATCGACTCCGGTCCAACGAATGACAACACATGGCCGACGACATGCCCTTTGGCATTGAGCAGGAACGCCTCGCAGCCGCCCCCCACAGGCAGGTCGCGCACCGCATTCGTGCAAAGATTGTGCAAAAACTTCCCGCGATCGGCGCCAGTCAGTTCGATCTGTGTGCGCGCACTCAGATCAACCAACCCGACCCCATTTGTCAATGCCGCATATTGCGTTTCAAATTCAGCGTCTGGTTCAACCATCTCAGAGGACTCGACATAAAGTTGGAAGCAGACCTTGCAGGTGCATGGCTGCAACAGATACTGCATCGACGATGGGAAAGAATGACCACCCTTGCAATCGTGAGCGGTGCATTAAGGTTCCCCTGCGACTCTGGGTACTACATATTGTGCATCGGCCAGCAAAATGCACGATTCGGACCGCGCTACCAATCGTCCAATTTCCGCCGCCTCACTGACATGTGCAATGCCCAACGGCACGACAACATCCTCGTCGTGCGCGCTAAGCAAATATACCGAGACACGTTCCAGTTCGCTCGCCAACAGCCGCGCTAACGCTGCATCGCTGGAATGCATCTTCCGTAGCCGTTGTTGCGCCGCCGAAGTATCCGCCGCCGCGGCAAGGTGCTTCAAGGCGGGGCCGAGAGGTTCGGTCAGTTCCGAGCAAATCACAATCGCGCCGTTGTCGGACACGATACTTAGCGCGGCCTCTAGCGCCCGGCCGACATTCTCCCATGTCTGCTGCTCGGATCCGCCGCCGATCCCTGCAACCACCAACCTTGCGCGTCGCGGTACTTCACGCTGCCAAGCTTGTCGGCACAACTCCCGGCCGTCGCAAAACACTCGTTCAGGCGAACCAATCAGCACTTCGAGCGAGCGACCGCCACCGGCCGGTACTACTTGTGCCGTCACTTGCACCCCAAGTTGCCACGCGACTGCATCGATTTGTCGATGCCGATGGGCTAACTGCCCTTTGCTTTGCGGCACTCCATTGGACGCCCAATGTTCGATCGACTTGCTATCTCCAAAGGTTGGATAAATGGTTTCATTCCAAAGGGACTTGCGGCCGTTGGAAATGATCGCGTCACTCGGCCGCAGACAGCCGATCGGGAGGACAAAATCTGCCTCGCACATTCGTCGATTCAAATAAATTGGCTCTGAGCGATCATCGGCAGCCAAGTAGCTGAGTTGCGTTTGCTCACCTGAGTTATGCGTAAATAGCTGCACGCGATGGCGAAAATTCTCGGGCAACCCGGCTCGCGGGTCGATCGCTCCGGCAACCACATCGGCCTGCGTCTGCACGACAGTGATGTCATCCGCTGCCACGCCCCCTTCCATCAGCGCAGGCACCACTGCCGCAACCACATCGGTCACCCCTGGCACCCCGGAAGCCACCGCCAAAACAACATGATCTCCCGGCACCACGGCTTGCTTAATCGGTGGAAAATCGAGCGGCGTCTCCACTGCTGCCGCGATCGATCTCAAAACATCGTGCTGCTGTGTCTGCGCGGGACTAGCAAAGTCGGCTACGAGCACCGATGGCGGTAGTTCAAATTGCAATTGGCCCAGGGAGCCGAATTTTAGCGTTGAGGTCATGTGCTGCAGGATTTTCGGAGAATTTGCCGCGGGCGCATCATATCGAGCCGTTTTTATTTGCTGCTCAGGCGCTACCGATGCAATTCTAAATCGAACCTGCGCCCGTCAAAAAGCGGTTAGATCGGCTCCACTTCTCCACTTCGTGACCTGTGTGGCCACGGAAATGCGTCTATTGTCGGTAGTCAAAGGAAAACGAAGGCTGCTTAGGCAGTCTACGAAGGATGGGTAAACGCGTTTTGTGCGATTCGAGAACAAAGCATCGCACAAAGAACTACTGGGAGCGCATGAATTTACTGAGCTTTACCCAATTGCTCAATTACGTTCATAATCCCACGTTTGGTCGATTCGTTCATTATCGAAAATCGCTGGCGGGATATTCCAGCCCTTGCGTAGTCGGCAAAACGATAGCATCCCCCTCTTGTTGGTGAAATTACGTGCCGCTGTTTAACGCCGACGATAGCCTTTCGCATTTCGAGGACTTACCAGGAAATTTAAGTCATGAAGCTTGCCAATCATCGTAAGCATCGCCGTCAAGCCGCGTTCGGCGCCGCCGCTGGCCTGTTGTTTGTCGTTATTGCCGCTATGGCGGTTGCCGCTTCCGGATGCAACGGTGCGGGAGCCAACACTTCGTCTCAGGCTACGGCCGAAGAAACGAAGACTATGGATGCGAACCAGAAGCCCGACGCCACAAAAGGCGAAGCGTCCGAAGCTCGCACGGCTCAACAGGTGCTCAAAGATATGGAGGCGGCGTACGCCAAGGCGAACAGCTACGCCGATGAGGCGAAAGTATTTCGGTATTTCACTCGCAACGGCGACTCGCTCGAGCAATTGTTCCACCTTGAATTGGCTTTTGAGCGGCCAAATCGGTTGCGGATGGAATGCTACGACGCCCGAGTCGTAAGCGATGGCAAGGATTTCTTCGCCACGGTGCCGCATGTGCCTAAAGTGGTCATGAAGGTTCCTGCGCCCGCCAAGCTAACCCCAACCGATGTGGTGCGCGATCCGCAGCTTCAACGTGCCCTCGAAGCGACCCCGGCGGGGCCGCCCATCACCATTTTGCTATTGATGATGGAAAATCCACTCGAACAAATGTTTCGCGATGCAATGGCGCCGCCCAAGCTGCTCGCACAAGAAACCACCGACGGCAGACTGTGCCATCGCGTCGAGCTTGATAGTACATTCGGCAAATTCGTGTTTTGGGTTGACACCAAGACGAATGTGTTAGCGCGGCTCGACATGCCCCCGCTGCTGAGCAAGCAATGGGAACAACCGGGTGAGAAAACGACAGGCTTGACCGTCAATTTTGTCAAAGCGCAATTCGATCCAAAGTTCGACGAACAGGCCTTCAAGTTCGAGGTGCCAGCCGAAGCGACGGTAGCCGGCTCGCTGATTCCGATTTCGAAAGCGACCCCGCCGGCTCCACGGTCGGAACCAGAAAAGCTCAAGCTGACGAAATTGTGGTCGGCAGACGATGTGAAAAATCCAGGCAACATCCTCGTCTTGAAACGGCCCGAAGGTACGCCCCGCCTGTTGGTGATTGACGGCGCTCGATCGGTTGTCGAGATCGACAGCGATGGTAAAACCGTCGCCAGGCACGGATTCGATCTGCCGCCGGCGGCGCTGGTGACCTATTTGCGCAATGCTGTGGACAAAGACGGCAAGCAGGTGTTTGCCGGTTCTGCGTATGGTCAACCGCAATTGCACGTGTTTGACGAAAATTGGAAGCGGAGGATGAGCTTTCCCAAATCGGAAGACGCTCCGAATGCACAATTGACGAACATTGTCTTGTCAGACCTTGCCGGCGACGGCTCGCCAGAACTTTGCGTTGGATATCTTGGCGACATCGGCATCCAAGGGGTTGCGCTCGATGGCCAGCGTTTGTGGCGCGATGTGAGCATGAAAGCGCCATATCCCGCAACCGTCACCGAACCCGATGCAAGCGGCAAGCGGCGGTTGCTTTGCACGCATCAAGACGGCACACTGGCGGTTTTCGACGACCAAAAGCCCGTCGGCGAAGTACTTGTTCCGAATCGCATGATCGTCAATATTCTCGGCGCCGACGTCGATGGCAGCGGCAAAAATAAATACTGTACGCTGGGCTATTCGCAAGAACACAATAATCTGGCGATGGGCATTGCACTCGAAGGCCAGGAATTGTGGATTTATGATTTGCCCGACGGCGACCCAGGTAGCTCGGTGGAAATGCTCTCGGCCGCCGACATCGCCGGCGATACGACGAAAGAATGGCTCATCGTCGCTCCCGATAGCTCGATCCACATGCTCAACGCCGATGGTACGCCGCTCGACAAATTCAACTGCGGCGCTATGGTGTATGGTCTCGCGGGTGCAACGCTCGGCGATAAAAAAGTGCTACTGATCGCACGAGCCTTGGAAAAGCCGGAAGGAGATGCCCACAGCGTCTTGGAAGCCTGGCAGTTGGAGGTGAAATAGTGCATCTTCTATTCATAGCCTCTTGGAGCGAGGGAAGGAGGAATGGGCCTCTCGAATGTTTCATCGATTTTGGTATCTTGTCGCGTAATGATGTAGCAAGCGAGAGACTCCATGAACATCAACAATCAAACCATGCTCCAGTGGTGTCGCATCCTGCTTGGCGCCGACTCGGCTCCGCACGCGTCACTGGCTGAATATCTAGCAGCGATTCCGCGGTTGTCGTCGTTCGCCGACGTTCCAAGTGGAACGGCCGTTCTCGTGCGTGGCGACGTTGATGCAAAGCCGGGTGCGAAGATCGGCGAAGGAGATGAGCGATTGCGCTCGATGGTCGAAACGCTTAAGTTCGGCATCGAAAGAGGCTGGAAGCAAGTCGTTTTCGGTCACATTGGCCGCAAGCCAGAAGGTTCGCTAAGCAAAGTCGCAACGAGGCTAGGCGAGTTGCTTGGCAAGCAAGTACCGCTGATAACCGATTGGTTCGACGAAGCATCGGCGACCATCACCTCGCAAGCTGCCGATGCCGTTCGCAACGCCACTCCCGACAGCGTGTTGGTTCTGGAAAACACTCGGCGCTATCGCATTGAGCGAGCGCTTTGGGAAGCTTCTGCCGATGACTTGCCGCAGCTTGCTCCAAAGGTGGCAAGATATGCCAACGAGTTTGCCCAAAAAATTGCATCGATTTATGTAAACGAAGCGTTGTCGGCCGGAAGCTTGGACTGCTCCACATCCATCGTACCGGCTGCGATGGATCGCGTTGCACTGGGAAAGTATGTTGCGGGCGAATTCGACGGCCCGATGCAGCGCGGTCTGAAGGCGCAATTGGTTGTCTTTAGTGGACTGAAGATCGACAAGCTCGACGACCTGCAAGCGATGATCGACCGCGGCGCGATCCGCTGGGTTTTCACTGCTGGCTCGTTGGCGATGGCCCTCAAAAAGTCCGCGGCCGAACTGGACGGAAAGCGGTTTTCGATGGGAGTCGCCGAAGACCCGGCTCACGCAGGTAAACCCTACTTTATTCCGCGCGAGCGAATCGAGCAGGCAAAGCGAATGATCGACGACGGCCGGCAGAAGGGGATCGAATTCGTCCTGCCGGTCGATTTTGTTCTTCAAGACGGTCGATCTTCGGAAACGATTGGCCCGGCAGACCAACAATTCGACGTTGGACCAAAGACCAACGAATTCTTCTCTCAAAAAGTGGGCGAATTTATCGAGTGCTCAAAACCCACTGGCGGCAGCGAACGTCCCGTCGCTTTCCACAATGGTGTCTTCGGCATGTTCGAAGACCCGCGTTTTGAAGGCGGCACAAAGTACTTCATCGGACAACTCAAGCGTATGAAGGACGCCGGAGTTGAGGTATTCGTCGGAGGCGGTGAAGGTGGAGCGGCCCTTGAAAAATACGGCTGCCCTGATTGGGTTACCCACACATTCACTGCTGGCGGCACCGTCCTCAATGCCCTGGGCAGCAATCCTGTACCCTATTTGGTTTCACTGTCGATGGCGGCCAAACGCTAGCTGGCGTGGAGCCAAGACTCGCGGCGCTGGGCGTCATGGGCGTCGGAAAATCCTTATCTCCAAGATACAAAGCTTGCCCTTGCAAACAAAAATAGCGTCTGACCGTGCGGCAACGGCCAGACGCTTGGGACAAACGAAGTTTGCAAGTGTGCGAGGGCGACGGCGAGTTTGTCAGCTCGTGCGATCGTCGCCGAGGTTCATCGTTCCTTGGATCGGCCGCTAGTTGCCGCCGATGCAAGCGAGATTAGCGTTTTAACCGAGACGAACCCGGCGTAACTTTCGCTGGTTGGACAGCCTGCAGCGTCGGGGCCGAAGACAAGTCGTCGCCAAGCGGCAGCGTGCTGGGCTCGTGGGCCAACTGTTGTTTTCCATCCAGCGTGTAATCGCCGACTTCGACGACCCGACCATCGTTGTTCCAGCGGGTCCATTTGCCACTCAACACGCCGGCCAGGTAAGCGCCCTCCAACTGCTTTTGGCCGTTGGGATGCCACCAGGTAAATTCGCCTTGCTGCTTGCCGCCTGCATAGTCACCCTGCAACTGCTTCTGGCCGTTGGCATACCACCAGGTGAACTTGCCGATCGGCAGATCTTGCTCGTAGCGACCTTCCATTTGCTTTTGGCCGTTCTTGTGCCACCACGTCCACAGTCCGTGGCGCTGATTGACGCCTTCGGTACCTACGACTTGAACGGTCGCCACGCCATTCCACCAATCGTAGTTCGACTTGGTGATTTCTTTGGCATACAGGATCCAACCTTCGGCGCGCTTCTGGCCCGGCGAATAGTTGTCAACCTGCGGTGCCAAGCGACGGCCATCGACGTATTTCTCTCGCAGAGCAAGTTTATAATCGGGGCCCCATTCCAAGACTTCGCCGTCGATCTGGCCTTGACGATAATCGACTTCGCGGCGTTTCTGTCCTGTCGGATAGTACCACACACTCTTGCCGTGGCGCTCGCCGTGATCGAATTCCCAATCGGCAACTTTGCGGTTCTTCGCGTCGAACACTTTCCAGGCACCGTGCAATACGCCATCGTCAAAATTCGCTTCGGCGACAAATGGAGCTTGGAAGTCGCGATAGAGTTGACCGTTGAGCATCGGCGCTTCGTTGGGCGCATACCAGCGCAGCCAGCGACCGTGCCGCTTGCCGTAGCGGTATTCGCCGGTGCCGACTAGCCGGCTCTTTTCATCCCACTGGGTCCACAAGCCGTGATTGTAGTAATTACCTTCGGCATCCTGAGTAACATGTCGCTCGATCTTGACGGACGTGTTCGGATGACGCTCGCGAATGACTTCGATCTGTTCGTCGACGCCGTCGGCGGCTTGCTTCGATGAGGTCGCGTCATCGATCGGCGCAGCATCGACCGCGCCGCGAATCGCCGGTTCCCCGTCTGCCGCGACCGCTTGCTTGACCTCTGTGCCATTGTTTGGCGCCGGCGCCAAGGTGGGCGTGTCTTCGGCCAATGCTGCCGATGCAGCGAAGGGCAGTGCAAAACTAATCGCCCATCGCGCGATCCAGTGGGTAGGCTTCCTTGCCATAAATTTCAACTCCTTACGATTTGCCGCAAATTACTGGGTCTTTAAAGCCGATCGCACCGAGCGGGACTTCGGCGCGACCGACAAGCCCGTTAGACTCATCAATTGGTTATCGGCCGAGGGGGCGTGGAATTGTCGGATTTTCCCAAACAATTCACAGGACCGATCCACGCGGCTAAGTTGTTACGCGCCGCGAGGTTGCGCCGCGACAGAAAAGTCGGCCGAGTCGGCAAAGAGGCGATCTTTTACGCAGCTTATCGGCAGTCAAATTGCATCGAAATTAATCGTTTCGCCTCGTTGAGTCACCGTGGAGGCCGCGGACATCTTGCCGTAAACATCACTTTCGTCAGCCTAAGGCAAAATCGTTGTCGCAGCGCCAATATAGATGAAAACATCTGTGTCGATCCGACGAAAAAATCTTTCCAATTTCTGACCCTTTCACCTGGCAAAGCGGACAGAAATCGAGATTCACTCTACACGAATTCGAGAAGGCGATGCAATCAGCTATTAACGCTCTTGCTGAATTGAACTTTTCAGCCGACGCATTCCCTCGGCCGTGCTCACTGCGGGGCAATAGCCGAAATCTCGTTGCGCCGCTGCTAAGTCAAACCAGTGCGATCGGCCAAGCTGGGCCGCAAGGAATCGCGTCATGGGAGGCTCGCGGCGGATTCGCAAACCGCGGTATGCCGCTTCCAAGATCGCACCGATGCGCCAAGCAGCGCAGGTAGAGATCGATCGCTGAACGGGTGGCAAATTTGCCAGCGTAAGCAATTCGTCAATCCATTTCCAAAGGTTGATTTTTTCACCTTGTCCGATGAAGTATGCTTTGCCGGCCAGAGGCGAACCGGCTTCGAGTGCGTCGGCAGCCTGGAGATGCGCGGCAGCAGCGTTTTCGACGTAAACGGCGTCGATCGAGTTCGTGCCATCGCCCACTCGGCGGAGCTTCCCTTCGCGGGCGCGCTGCCAAATCCGTGGAACTAGCTGACGATCGCGCGGTCCCCAAATCAAATGCGGCCGCAACGCACAGGTTTGTACGCCATCGTGCCCGCCACTCGATAACACCATCTGTTCGGCTACAGCTTTGGAATGGTGGTAATGATTGAGCCATCGCGCTGCATACGCGGCCGATTCGTCGATTCCGCACTGATCGGCACCGTCGAAGGTGACGCTCGGACTGCTCGTGAAAATCAACTTACGAACGTATTGTCGGCGACATGCCCAGAGGACATTTTGCGTGCCAAATACATTTGTCGAAAAATAGTGTCGCCGCGGCCCCCAAATTCCCGCGACACCGGCGACGTGAAAGACAGTATCGATTCCTTTCGTCGCCGATTCCACAACAGCGGCATCGCGCACATCGCCGCGGATGACTTCGACGCCAATGGCCGCCAATTCAGTCGCGGGCGAGCGACACAAACCGCGCACTTGGTCGCCGCGAGCAAGCAACTGCTCGACGATGTACCGCCCAAGAAAACCGCTTGCGCCAGTGACAAGTGCCTTCATGCTCGTTGTTTCGCCGCCCAAACTGCCAGTTGCTCACGATTGATTTTCACATTGTGCCGCACATCGACCGGCAACGATTTGCGAATAAAAATACGTTCGATCATCGTCGTGTGTGCCGCCGTGACTGCCAATTCGCGAAGTTCGCCGATCAGTTGCTTGATTTCCATTCGAGTGGATGGCATTGCGCCCGGCAGCGGCTCAACCACGATCGCCGGAATTTGCTGTCCACGCGAGCCGATTCCTACCAGTGCCGAGCGATATATTCTCGGATGTTGATTAAATATCGCCTCGCAAGGAATCGTGAACATATGTCCAGAAACGGTTGTGACTCGCTGCGACATACGGCCCCAGAACCAAAATCGGTCTTGCTCATCGAGTCGCCCCACATCTCCCATACGATGCCAAAACCTGCGACCGTCGATGTCTTGAATTTTTGCGGCGGCAGTAGCGGAGGAATTGGCATAATACTCGGTCGTGACGACGGGGCCGCGGACGATCAGTTCGCCGACTTCACCGCGCGGTAGTTCGATCAGTTCTGCCGTGGTGGAAATTGGGTCGTCGGAGATCCGAATCACTCGCCACTGGATGCCGCCGAAACGTCGACCCACGCATACTCCGGCGCCTTGCTCGGTTTGCGCTAATGTTTCGCCGAGCACTACAGCGCCGCAATTCGATGCAACCGGCAAGGCTTCCGTCGCACCATACGGCGTGTGCATTTCACCATTGGGATGAATGCATGCCTTCATCCGGCGCAGTACATGAGCGGGAACCGGAGCGCCAGCCGATAACACTCGTCGCAGCGACGGAAGGCGAATATTATGCCGTTCGCAATAACGGCCGACGACATTCCAAATGGCGGGCGAACCAAATACTTGCGTCGCCTGCCAATCGTTGATTGCCGCAATGATGTTACGCGGGTCAACCATTGCCGGTCGACTGGGATTCATCGCCGGCACGACGCTAGTGACGCCCATTGCCGCATTGAACAGTCCAAACAATGGAAAACATGGCACATCGACTTCACCGCGCTGGATGCCATAATAATCGCGAATCTCTGTTACCTGCCGATCGAAATTGCCGTGACGATACAGCACTCCCTTCGCCGGTCCGGTGCTGCCGCTGGTGAACGCGATTGCAGCGGGAGTTTCCGCCGAAACATTCAAGAATTGGAATTTGAGATCTGCCAATTGAGCGGCTGATGCGCAAGCTCCTCGGCGACGAACTTGTTCTAATGTCGGGCCTCCCCAAAACCATCGTCGGCCGACAGTGACATTCAATTGAGCTCGCCGAAAGCACCGGCGCATCATTGACCGAATCACCTGTCCCCGCGAAATTGCGATGAACCCGTGCGGATCTGCGTCGCTGAGGCATTTCAACATTCGCCGCGGCCCCATGCCAGGATCGATCAGAATTTGCACCACTCGCGCTTTGAGCAAAGCAAACGCCAGGGAAACAAAATCAATCCCCGGCGCGACTAGCAGTGCCATCCGCATTCCAGGCTCAATGCCGAAATCGAGTAGTCCAGCGGCAATTGCTCCGCTGTCCGCATCGAGTTCGTCAAAAGTAATGCTGCGATAGCTCCAGCGATCTCCCGATCGAGCGACGGGTTCGACCACAGCCAACGCCTGCGGCATCGCGCGGGCCATTTCCGACAAGCGCGCGGCGACATTCACCGTGGATGGGTGTGATTCGGGAAAAGTGATCGAGGAATTCATCGTCTATTGCGTTGCAAACCGACCAATTCCACATAATCGACCACCAGCCGAGCGACGTCTACCCCTGTGGCTCTTGCTAGCGCCATCCAGCCGGGCACGGCATTGACTTCCAGCGCATACACCTGGCCATCTTGAGCCGGCAGTAAATCGACTCCGGCAATCGGCGCTCCGACTGCCGCGGCAGCGCGACGCGCAAGATCAATCCACTCAGGCCGCGGTTCGATTTGCTCGGCCACAGCGCCACGACTGACATTCGTTCGCCAATCGCTCGAATGCCGGCGGCGGACGACGAGCGATCGTTCACCGACGAGCAGAACGCGAATGTCGAATCCATCGTGAAGAATAAATTGTTGCACATACAGCACCGCGCCCAGGCCCGCGAGCAGCGAAAATGCCCGCTGGGCAAGTGCGGCATCATTGATCCGCGCGATTCCGCGCCCTTCGGCGCCAAACAGCGGCTTGACCACTACATCGCCGCCCAACAATTCAAACGCGGCTAGCGCCTGATCGACGGTTTGACAGGCGACCGTCCTTGGCACAAGCAAGCCGGCTGCGGCCATCCGTGCCAAAGCCAAATACTTATCGACGGCAACTTCGATCGACTTCGGCGGATTCAGCACTACGACTCCCGCCGCTTCGAGTTGAGCCAGCGCATCCATGCGAAACACGACTTGCTCAAGCGACCCCGGCGGCATCGTACGCACGAGCACGGCATCCATCTGTCGCATGTCAACTTCGCCGGCAGCCACTGCGGCGCATTGCTTCGACGTTAGCAGCTCTCCCACGCTCGATATCAGCTCACGAAAGCTTGCTAGGGTCACTTCATGCTTCGGCTCCGCTGCACGGCGCAGATCTCGGAAGTACCAGCTATCGGGATTTGCAAGAATGGCCAGACGCATGCAAGAGACTTGTCACTGGGAGCATTGATGGGCTGAGGAAAAACCTCGAAATCAGCTTTCACGTGCCAGAATGCCAATGTCGAGTCTTGGCACTTCACCGTTCATTGTTCATTTTCCATCTACCAGCGCGTCATTCACATGCCAAACGACCGATGAATCACCTGCGGCACCGCATGCCCAAAACGAAATACCCGCCCGGTGTCGAGATTATTGAACGTCACCACCGCCGGGCTAAACAGCATTGGATCGATCGCATAGAAATCGCCATTGTGCCGCGAAAAAATATCCGCGAATGGTTCGCCGTGGGCTGATGAAGCACTGCTGGGAATTTTTTCACCAATCTGTTGCAAGCTGTCGTCGTCTCCGCGTACCCAGAGTGTTACTTCGCCACCGTAGAGAATCGCATCGTTCGTTCGGCCGATGCCGACCAGATCGTCGGCTGCCACGGGGGGCAAAGGCGCGACGCCATAGCCGCTGTCGATGCGACTCAGGTCAAAGCCAAGCTCGTGCAGCTTATGGATCGCTGTTTCGATCGAACGCGCGACGATTTGCACGGCACCAGCCAGACTCGCAGTGGGAGCGACAAGCAGCGTCAATTGATCGGCGGCAATTCCACATGCTTCGGCCACGCGCTGACACACTTCGTCCGGCGGAATCTTGCGTGTCTCGAGCACGCCAACGGTAGATCCGGGCTTTTCGCGAAAACCGATTTGGTCGAACAGCGGTTCTCGGCTTCCTGCGGCTCGCATCGGCCCGGAGCCCATTGCGAAAAACTTCTTGCCCTCCAGTTTCCAACCCGCATATTGCGACGCCATACAAGCGGCCACAGGGTGATCGGAGCAAACCTGTACCGCAGGGCCTGGCCATAAATTCGGATTGCCCTGCACGAACGAGACGCCGCCTAGGCCGGCCAGACAGATTTCTGCCATCCACCGACCGGCTTCCAAGCCGCCACCGGTTCTTATTCCGCAGTCGAGGATCGTCGTACCGACGCCATTTCGCACGGCTTCGATCTTGAGCAGCGGCGCTTCATCGATCATTTGCCGCAATAGCCGTTGAGCCGAGCCATTCAAGTCCATAATCTATGGATGTTACATCAAGTCAGAAAATTCGCCCAATGACACAGCGACTATTATAGTGCGGGCTGAGTAAACTGAAACCCAAGTCACGATCGGGCGTGCGGCAGCTTCAAGAACTATCGATCAGCGGCGGTTTTCAGCCGCTTTATCGAGGCATGGACCTGCCCATCCGACGGCAGCCGTCGATCAATTCATCGAACGGTCTCGCTACTATCGAGTGTCAAAGTGCGATCCGTCATCGCTACTGTGCGAGCGCGCGGTGCTGATAAAATAGACTTCCTAGCGGCAACAAAGATCGCCCGTAGGCTAGCCCCAGGGTCTGGATGCTTCGCAACAAATGCTTGCCTCAAACTTACCTGCTTCCACCCCACATACTACCCGTCTGAGCAGTTCGTGGTGGATCACTCGTCAATTGCCCGGTGCTTCCAATCGGCTTGGCCGCCACCGCAGTAGTGTTGTTGCCAAATGGATCGCTTCCCGATGTGCGAACCGCCACTCGCGTCGTTTGCTCGACATCTTCAACCCGGTGGCTTTGAACGGCGACTCGCTGCGTGCGCACTTCTGGAACATATTCCTGTCGTGTCACCGGAACCTGCAATTGCTCGTTGCGAATTTCCCAACGCGTACGCGGCACATAGCGGTACTGCACGTTGGGGGAGCTAAACGGATTCCAGCGGTTTGCCAAATACGGTTCCCATTGATATTCGGTTACCGGAGTGTAAACCGTACGGGTTGTGGGGTGATATTCCGTCGTCGTGCGCGGCGAGTAGACCGTGTATTGCTGGTCGACGTAGTGGGTTTCAGGTGTCAGGCGCTGGTAGACTTGCTTAGTCACCTGATAGGTGCGACCATCGGAGCCGACCTCCGTTTGCTGTGCCCACAGCGTGGACGATGACGCGGCAACAAATATCAAGCTGGCAATGATGTGCCGGTGGATCATTCCGTCTGTCCTCCGGAAAGTAGCGGCCGGAAGGCGAATCGGTCGTGACGACGAATCCTTTCGCCGCCGCCGCAGGTCGATCGAGTCAACACTGCGTAGCCGATCACTTCAGGCCATAAAGCCCCCGCTTAGAAAAATCGGCAAGAATTGTGCTGGCACTTGAGAATGATCGGATCGGCCCGCTAGCAATGCTGGTGGCTGGTGGATCAAGGCTAGAAAATGAAACGCGCGGAGTAAATGCGATTATTGACGGCCAATTTCTTGTTTTGGCGGCCTTCTGCCCACAGATTGTCGTCGGTGTTATATTGATAGCACGCTGCTGAAACTTACGAGATTGTCATGCCTATCCTCGATCCTAAATTCGTCGCGATGCTTCGCTGCCCCGAAGATCGTACCGCTTTGACAATGGCCGATGAAAGCCTGGTGGCCCGTTTGAATGCGGCCCAGATCGCCGGCCAACTACAAAACCGTGGCGGGAAGCCGGTTTCAAAACAGCTAGACGCTGCACTTGTGCGTATCGACGGCAAAGTGGCTTATTCTATCGTGGACCAAATTCCCATCCTGCTGGTCGATGAAGGCATCTGGCTGGGGGATTTTCCAGGATAGCTCGTTGGGTAATGCAGCTCCGAAAAACAGCAAATGGAAGCGAATCCCTTCGGCGACAGTCGTTTGCCTTGGACAAGCACCGTCTCCATCAGTCGTCCCAGCGACCGCTGAGCCGTCATCGATGGCTGTTTGCATTCCGCACGATCGGGATCATCTCATTCTGCGGTATGCCCTCCTGGCCCCGGTTGATCGCCCGATTGACCTGACGGCAGCGTCCCGACTTTCGAGGAAAGCCAGCCGCCAATCCCCCTCTGACATCCACCTCGACATCCACCTCGACATCCACCTCGACATCCGAGCTGGCGGATTTTGCTTATCGCCTTTTCGCGGCTATCCCAAATTAACGGAAATTGCCGGACTCCCGATTGGACACTTTCAAATTCGAGAAAAAGTCGGTTGCCTAATTATTGTGCAAGTTGGATCCTGCCGGTTTTTTGTCACCCCTGTCGCGCTTTTCAGCATGTCATTAACTCTCGTCGTAAGTGCTATCAATGCAATGACATCGGTGCATTCCTTGACTGTACTAGATCATTCGAGAAACCGCGGCCGATGGGGCGGCGGGAATGGAATCGCACCGAACCGAAGTCTGCAAAGGAGTTTGAAATGGAAAAGCAGCAGGAAGTGTTTCGAGTGGCTCATGACCTTTATCGACAGAATCCAGATTGGGTCACTTTTTTTAGGGAAGTACTAGGAACGAGCGGTATCATCCGCCAAATGTATCTATCCCCTCAGGCCCTTACGGAATTTGAAAAAACCCCCGAATATCAAGAAATCCAAATGATGCTAGCTCAGCTTCGCGTTAGCGGTCCGACGGCACCTGAAGACAAGGAATCGACTCGGGTCATCACCGTGCGACTACCCCAGTGCTTGCACGAGTCTCTCTACGCTGAAGCCCACGAAAAGCACACCAGCATGAATCAGCTCTGCATTTCCAAGCTGGTGCAATGGCTCGATAGCAACATGGCCGCCTTGAAGCTGGCGGCAAATGGCTCAAAGCCGCGTAAACGCAAGGAGCAACGGCCAGAAGTCGCCACAGCCGCCACATAATCGCCCAGAAAAGCGATTTCGAGGTGTTGGCGAACCGGAATGGTCAGGTGGTGATATGCTTGGATGCTGCTGATCTCGAACGATTTCGCCTCGGGTTAAATAAGTACTAAAAAATGCTCGAAGGGAACCGTTAAGCCGGGTTCTGTCACCAGATGGTTGGGCACGGAAGCCCGCCTCTGGCAGCGATCATTTCTCTAGGGTGCCGATTGCACGGCACCTCTAGCAGCCTACCCGGAAGTTATGCCGAATCGGACCGATCCGCCGCTGCGGTCTCCCGCTGCGCTACTTCCTGTTCGGCCTTGCTCCCCGTGGGGTTTGCCTAGCCAGGCCGGTCGCCCGGCCTGCTGGTGCGCTCTTACCGCACCGTTTCACCCTTGCCGGAAGCATGTAGGCAGTAGGCGATAGACCGTAGGCGGAATTAAAGAATTCTGCCGACGGCCGACTGCCTACCGCCTACTGCTCCCTCGGCGGTCTGCTTTCTGTTGCACTTTCCCGAACCTTGCGGTTGGTGGGCGTTACCCACCACAGTGTCCTGCGGAGCCCGGACTTTCCTCCCGCGGATGACAAAGTTCCATCCGCCGGCGATCGCCCTGGTTCCCTTCGAGCAATCTGATTGTACGTCTTGGAGGTCTCAGGGTTCAGGGCTCGAGGTTCAGGAATCTGGAAATAAAGATCGATGATCGTTATCCGTGGATGTATTTCTGCGGGTGATATCACCGTAGGATTGATGTAACACGCATAACCGCTATGTCTTTCTGCCAATGCCACTGCGAACTGACCCTCGCGGCCAACTCCGCCAAGACTTGAATGCTACACTTCCATACGGCGAGAGGTCTTCCGCGCTCCGATGACCGGCCCAGGTCGGTCAATCGCCCCCGGACCAAGGCCGTTCGTCTTCCGTGGGGCCGGCATTCCTATTTGCCAGCGATGTACGTTGCTCGGCAAACAATAATGCGAGCCCTACGAGTACGGATTGAAATTTCGGGCAAGGACGCGCCCTAGGCTGACCAGTCCGCCAGGGCTGCTCGCAATTTGGCGAGTGGCTAATTGGACTGCCGGCGTTTTTGAAGTTGCCCTGGAAAGCGTTCATGCCAGAGTTACACAGTCGAAAGCGCGATTTGTTCGCGATCGCGCTGTTGGCGGTCTGTTTGTTTCTCGTTGCATCGCTGGTGACGTATTATCCAGCCGATATGGCGGGAATTCAAAGCACCACAGTTCCTGTAAAGCCCAGTAACGCCTGTGGGCGAGGTGGCGTCTATGCCGCCGAAGGGTTGTTCCGCCTATTCGGTTGGAGCGCGTATTTTTTTGTCGGCTCGCTGCTTGCCTTCGATATTTGGCTTCTCGCCCGCCGGCCGGTCAACGATCCCATCTTGCGACTCGTTGGTTGGTTGATGGCCGTGATGGGCATCGCAACTTTTTTAGCATTAGCCGGACCGGCCACGACGCCGGGACCGGTCATTGGGCCAGGAGGCTATCTGGGCGCAGGGGGTCGCGCGCTGTTGGAAATCAATTTTGCATCTGCCGGCGCATTCATTCTCACGGTCAGTTTCGTCCTTGGTGGCGCGCTGCTATGCACCGACTATTTTCTATTCCGCGCGCTAGCGTTTATTTTCTTGTTGCCTCTGTTTCTATCGCACAGCACCGCGGGGCGAATCCTGCACTCGAATGCGGCTACAACGAAGTCGCGCAGAAAAAACAAATCGTGCGACGACGCCGCTTCGCTGGCCGTGCGCATTCGCGGCAAGCGAGTTGACAAAGAGGTCGAAGCAGCCGACAGCGATGATAAGCAGGAAGAGCAGCAGGAATCTGAGGCTGCAGAACCGGTGGTGAAAGCCAACGCGAAGAAAATCGCTACGGATGAGGATGCCGAAGGTGAGAATGAGGAAGTTGGCGATCAGGCAGCGCAGGATGACGCCAATTCCGGCAAACCTGGAATTGGCGCGAGGCTTGCCTCCGCGCTTCGCATCCGCAATTTGCGCGACGCCGACCGCCAAGTAGTGATGCAGGAACTTGAAGCTGCGGCCAACAGTGCCGAAGAAGTACTCGATTACGAGTTGCCGCCACTCGATTTGCTGTTGCCGGGCGAAAGCGTGCATCTGGAAGAACACGAAAAAGAAGTACGCCAGAAAGCAAAGCTGCTCGAAAAGACATTCGAGAGCTTTGGTTTTAAGGTAAAGGTGGTCGAAATCGAAACCGGCCCCGTCATTGCCCAATACGAAGTCGAACTCGAAGCCGGTCTGCGGCTGTCGAAGATCACGGGGCTTGCCGACGACCTGGCGATTGCCCTCCGCGTACCCAGCGTGCGCATTGTGGCGCCGATTCCCGGCAAGAATACGGTCGGCATCGAAGTTCCCAACAATGACCGCCAATTAGTCCGACTGCGTGAAGTCATCGAAGAAACCGGCAGTCGCAACAAGAAGATGCGGATTCCGATCTTCCTGGGCAAAGATGTCGCGGGAAATCCGATGGTCGTCGATCTCGCCGCGCTACCGCATCTGCTGATTGCAGGCCGCACGGGTACGGGCAAGAGCGTCTGTTTGAACACGATCATCGTGTCGATGCTGATGACTCGCAGTCCAAACGATGTGCGAATGCTGATGATCGACCCGAAGATGGTCGAACTCAGTCCGTACAAAAAACTGCCGCACTTGATGCACCCGGTCGTCACCGATATGCGCAAGGCCGAAGCGATTTTGGCCTGGGCAGTCGAAAAAATGGAAGAGCGCTACGCACTCCTTGCGCGCGCCGGCGTGCGGCATGTGAGCGTCTACAACCAGCTTGGCGAAGAAGAGTTGATGGATCGGTTGCAGCCGGAAGGCGATGAAGAACGGGCGGCCATTCCGCGCCACTTGCCTTACATCGTAATTGTGGCCGACGAGATTGCCGATATGATGATGACCTCAGGCAAAGAAGTCGAGCAGCACATCATCCGCCTGGCGCAGAAAAGCCGCGCGGTCGGCATCCACCTTGTGCTCGCCACGCAAAAGCCGACGGTCGACGTCATCACCGGTTTGATCAAATCGAACTTGCCGGCCCGCATTGCATTCCAAGTGTCGAGCCGCACCGATAGTCGCGTCGTGCTCGACGAGATGGGCGCCGACAAACTGCTCGGCAACGGCGACATGCTAGTCCTGTTGCCAGGCACCAGCACACTGCTCCGCGGCCAAGGCACTTATGTGAGCGACGATGAGATCAACAAGGTGCTCGACCACGTCGGCACCAGCGAACAGCAATTCGTCACCGAATTGGTGCAACTCAAGCCTGCGGCAGCAGGCGGAGAAGCCGACGCGAGCCGGTTCAAAAATCGCGACGAGCTGTATGAACAAGCGATCGACATCGTTATCCGGGAAGGCCGCGGCAGCGTATCGCTGTTGCAGCGCTCGCTCGGTATCGGATACGGCCGTGCGGCTCGTTTGATCGACTTCATGGCCGAAGACGGCATCGTCGGCCAGTACAACGGCTCGCAAGCCCGCGAAATTCTGCTAACGCTCGAACAATGGGCGCAAATGAGCGGCCAGCATGAAACGCAGCCGGAGAGCGCTCCGTTCAGCGGCGCAATGAAATCGGCAGCATTCGCGGCGGCCGGAGCCATTGCGGGACGGAAGCGCAATTGTATCCTGCCCGAATCGGATGCCGCCGACGAATTGGACGAAGTCGAACGAGATGAGTTCGACGACGAATCGGGTCGAGCGGAGGACGAAGATGCGGCGGATGCCGATGCAGAGTTCGAAGACGAATTGGACGACGACGAAACGCCGTGGGATGACGAGGAATCGAATTTGGCCGATGAAGACGAAGGCATGCGCAACGTCGATGAGCCAACCTACTCCATCCGCCGCGCGAATTCACCATGAGTGACGGTTGACACGCGTTTTCGGCAAAGGTATGGTTGTTGTGCAGGCAAGAATAACCTGTGCAAAACAATTGACGTCGCCATGTCTCGTTCCTCACCCATCATAATCGCCGATTGTGCGGGCTGCTTGACGGCAGTTCGTTCGAGCATTGGCGTGATTATTCTGGAGGAGCGGCCGTAAGGGCGTCGCAATAAGCGATTGAGTTCAGTGCCCTGCGGTCGGAATGCCGGCCGCAGGGTTTTTTGTTGATCAGAGAGAGACGACTGGTCGCCTGGCGCTGAAATGACCAGCCCACCAGCCCACCAGACACCAGCAACCCCGTCCTATGTCGCACATCCAAATTTATGACACGACCCTTCGCGATGGCAGTCAAGGCGAGGGCGTCAATTTTTCGCTGCAAGACAAACTGCTGATTGCGCAGCGACTCGATGAGTTGGGATTCGATTTCGTCGAGGGAGGCTATCCACTCTCGAATGTGAAGGATGCTCAGTTCTTCGCCCGTGTGCAAGAACTGAAGCTGAATCACGCACGTGTCTGTGCGTTTGGCATGACTCGTCGCAGGGGTGTGCAGCCATCGCAAGACCCCGGCATGCAGGCGCTGCTCGATTCGGGGGCAAAGACCCTCACGATCGTCGGCAAGACGTCGTCTTTTCATGCAACCGAGGTGCTGCGAGTTTCGCTCGACGAGAATCTGGCAATGATTTCGGAAACGGTGAAGTACCTGCGCGAATGCGGCCGCGAAGTGATTTACGATGCCGAGCACTTCTTCGACGGCTGGAAGCTCGATCCCGAATATGCCGCCAAGACGGTTCGCGCCGCGGCCGAAGCCGGTGCAGGGCTCATCGTGCTGTGCGATACCAACGGCGGCACGATGCCGGAAGAAATCGCCACGCTCACGACGGCCGCTCAAGCAGTGCTGCCCGTGCCCGTCGGCATTCACACGCACAACGATTGCGACCTGGCTGTGGCGAATTCGCTCGCCGCCGTCGAAGCCGGCGCTGTCCAAGTACAAGGCACGATCAACGGCGTCGGCGAACGCTGCGGCAATGCCGACTTGATCTCCGTGTGCGCTAATCTGGCCATAAAAAAGCAGAATTACGACATGCTGAATCCCGGCGGCGCAAAACGACTGACCGAGTTGTCGCGCTTTGTTTACGACCTTGCGAACATGAACTATCGCGCCACTCAGCCGTTCGTCGGTCAAAGCGCGTTTGCCCATAAAGGGGGCATGCATGTTCACGCCGTCGCGCGCGTCACCCATAGCTACGAGCATATTTCGCCCGAAGCGGTCGGCAACGAGCGGCGGATTCTGGTCAGCGAACTTTCGGGCCGGTCGAATATCGTTGCCCTTACTGCAAAGCACAAGCTGCATGACAATCGCGAGTTGATGGACCGGATTTTGGCCGAAGTCGTGGCGATGGAGAATCGCGGCTATCAATTTGAAGCCGCCGGCGCTTCGTTCGACCTGCTGGTGCGCCGCGAAGCCGGCCTATTTCAGCCGCATTTCGACCTGCTGAAATATCACGTTGTCGTGGAAAGCAACGCGCCTGGGCAATCGAACACCGAAGCGACGGTCAAGCTCCGCGTGGGAGATCAAGTCCGGCACGAAGTTGCCGAAGGAGACGGTCCGGTGAATGCGCTCGATGCCGCGTTAAGAAAGGCCCTGAACGGCTCTTTCTCCAGCCTTGCCGGCATGCATCTGGTCGATTACAAAGTGCGCGTCATCAACAGCGAAGCCGGCACCGCCGCCGGCGTCCGCGTTACCATCGAAAGCCGCGACCAGCACGACGTCTGGGGCACGGTCGGCGTCAGTGAGAACGTCATTGAAGCTAGTTGGATCGCGCTGGTCGATGCGGTGGAGTATAAGCTGTGCAAGGACGAGAGCAAATGACGAACGCCAGTGGCTTGCTGCCATCGAACCTTATAGAGCCTATTGCTTCGTCGGTGGTCCTTGCCGCGTCGCCATCGCGAACAAGTCAGCCAACTTCAGTCGAAAGTCGGGCAGAACTGGATCGCCGACAAGTTCGCCATTCTCGTCGAGTGGGACGCAGTCATCCAAGCCTGTGCAGTAACGCGCGGTTTTCGTTTTCGGGTCAATGTACCAGGCCATCTTCACTCCAGCTTTGAAGTAGTCTTTCAGCTTGCGATCCATTTCCTTCTATGTATTGCTCTTAGACAGAACTTCAATCGCTAAGTCCGGGACGAAGGGGGCGATTGCATCTTCCGGCAGCGTGCGACCCGGAAGCGAATCCTAGCTCGCATAGGCAATGTCCGGATACCTGACGTTTCCGGGCATTAAGCGATACGGACCATCGGTTCCCGTCGCGATTCCCAAGTTGTTGCGCTGAACGAATTCGGCGATGATCCCACCCAAAACAAAGGTTAAATACGATTCACATAGTCCCACGGTTTTCCTCATCAAGACGCCGTCGATCAATTCGCAGAACAAGTTCTCGTCGTCGAACCGCAGCAAATCCTCTTCGATCGCCGTGCCAGGCGCGGGATTCGCGATGATTCGTTCTTCGGGTAAGTTGCCTAAATCGTCCTGTAAGTCGGCAAGCGTGCAGCCTAGTGGGCGAGACGTGGATTCCGAATTTTCATCGGTAAAGGTGGATTCAGTTACGGTGGCCATGACATGCGTTCCTGTGAACCCCAGCGGCAATTACACCCTCAACTATAACGTGGATGCGCGCGGCGAGCGAAGGCGGCGAGCGAAGGTAGTGGAATCGATTAAGGTAGACGATTCGCTCCGCGAGACGAAATTCCTCTCGTGGAGCGAGAGGTCTACGTTGTTTTCTTGCAAATGATACCATTTCCCGAGCGACACTGTTCTAGCCGAATCGGGCGTCAAGCAGCATAATGACGTGTTTTCCGCCGCCAATATGGAATTTTTGAAAAACAGCCGTTTCATTTCGTACATGCAAACTTATGGCCGAGCAACCAAGTAATCTCGCCGACGAACTCCCCAAGCAATACGACCACGCCGCCGCACAATCGCGTTGGTACAAGCATTGGGAGAGCAAAGGCTATTTCAATAGCGACCCCGATCCCGAGCGGAAGCGGTTTCCCAAAGGGCCGTTCACGATTGTTATTCCTCCGCCGAACGTGACGGGGGCGTTGCATCTGGGGCACGCGCTCAACAACACGCTGCAAGACATCATGATCCGCTTCAAGCGGATGCAAGGTTTCAATGCGCTGTGGATGCCGGGGACCGATCACGCGGGCATTGCCACGCAGGCCGTGGTCGAGCGGCGGCTGCGCGACGAGGAAGGCCTCGACCGGCACGCGCTCGGCCGCGAGAAATTGGTCGAACGCATCTGGCCATGGAAGCAGACCTACGAAGCCCGCATCATCGGCCAACTCAAGCAAATGGGCTGTAGCTGCGATTGGCGGCGGACGCGGTTCACGCTCGACGAAATCTGTGCCCGCGCCGTGCGGCAGACGTTCTTTCACATGTTCGAAGACGGTCTCATTTTCCGCGGAAAGCGGCTGGTGAATTGGGACACTTATCTGCAAACTGCGGTG
Source organism: Pirellulales bacterium (assembly GCA_020851115.1). Classification (GTDB taxonomy): domain Bacteria; phylum Planctomycetota; class Planctomycetia; order Pirellulales; family JADZDJ01; genus JADZDJ01. Next base: position 10,091 of record JADZDJ010000115.1, on the reverse strand, counting down.
GCCGACGACGAAGTGTACCACGACACTGTGAAGGGCCACTTCTGGCATTTTCGCTATCCGGTGATCGACCCGCAGCCCGGCGAGCCGACGCATGTGACCATCGCCACGACGCGGCCGGAAACGATGCTCGGCGACACGGCGGTGGCGGTACACCCTGACCCGGCGGCAGCGCTTGATAAAGTCGAGCGCGAATTGAAGGAAAAGCTTGTCGAAGCGCCAGCAAAGGAAAAAGCGGACATTGAAAAGCAACTTGACGATCTCGCCGAGCGGCGCAAGACAAAATTGCCGGAGCTAATCAAGTTCCGCGACATGGCCAAAGCCGGCCGCAAGCTGATGCTGCCGCTCGCGAATCGCGAAATCCCGCTGATCGTGGACGCATGGGCGAAACCCGAGCTCGGGAGCGGCTGCGTGAAGATCACGCCTGCGCACGATGAGAACGACTACCAAGTGTGGCAGCGCAATAAGCACATCGGGACGATCAACATCATGACGCCCGAAGGAACGCTCAACGACAGCGTCCTGGAAAAATATCGCGGCCTGAAAATGCACACGAAGGGGCGCGAAGCCGTAGTGGCCGATCTCATCGAACTCGGTTTGCACAATCCTGAGATCGACCGCGAAGATCGCGAGATTGATCTGGCGCACTCCGATCGATCGAAGACGCCCATCGAACCCTATTTGGCGGATCAATGGTTCGTAAAGATGAGCGACAACGACGGCAAACCAGGCCTCGCCCAAATTGCCATGAACGCCGTCGCCCAATCGCCCGCAGACTCCAATCTCCCCTCTCCCCTTGCGAGAGAGGGGCCGGGGGTGAGGGGAAATGCGCAAAAAGTGAGAATCACCCCATCGCGCTACGCCAAATCCTATCTCGACTGGCTCGGCGAAAAACGCGATTGGTGCATCGGGCGCCAATTGTGGTGGGGACATCGCATTCCAATTTGGACAGTTCGCGTAAGGAATTCCCAAAAATTCAAAGACGTAATAGATCGTTTCTTGTCAGAATACAGAGTACCTGCTGAAGACATTTACATTGCTCCAATTGACTCTTTGGCGCGGCACCGAGTGTGCGTGAATTCTAAGGTAGCCGAATCTTTATTGGCGTTGCTGCGCGAATTTCGCGATCAACATGGTACGTTGCCTAATGTTTTAGAACGTCCACACTTGCAAACAATCGTTAACGACTTGAAATCGTCTGTGGAGTCGATCGAACAGGAAGACGACGTCCTCGACACCTGGTTCAGTTCGGGGCTCTGGCCGCATAGCACGCTTGGTTGGCCTGGCCCTGCGCTCGCCAATCAACCCAAGTCGCCCAGCAACCCCGATTGGAGCGAACAAAAATACTATTACCCCACCAGCCTGCTGATCACCAGCCGCGACATTATCACGCTCTGGGTGGCGCGGATGGTGCTCTCCGGTCTCTACAACCTCGGCGAAATTCCGTTTCACGATGTCTATATCCACCCCAAAATCCTCGACGGCTACGGCGAAACCATGTCGAAGACGAAGGGGAATGGCGTGGACCCTCTCGACATCATCGGCAAGTTTGGGACCGATGCGCTGCGTTTCGGCCTCGCCGAAATGGCCACCGAGACGCAAGACGTGCGGATGCCGGTCGAGTTTGAATGCCCGCATTGCCAGAAGCTGATCGAGCAAACGCAAAAGAACCGCACGCAGCCGCGAATCGACTGTAAGCACTGCGGCAAACCGTTTTCGACGCAATGGGCGAGTAAGCCCGAAGACATCGCACTGCCGCGCGGGCTCGTCGTGAGCGAACGCTTCGAGAAGGCTCGCAACTTCTGCAACAAGCTGTGGAATGCGGCCCGCTTCGCACTGATGAACTTGGAAGGGTACAGTGAGGGTTCAGGGTTCAGGGTTCAGGGATTAAAATTGGCGGTTGAAGACCAATGGATTCTGAGCCGGCTTTCGACCGTGACGATGCAAGTGACCGCGGCCCTCGAGCAATTCAAATTCGCCGATGCTGCTCGTTTGCTTTACGACTTCGCTTGGGACGAGTTCTGCAGTTTTTATTTGGAAATGAGCAAAAACCGCTTGCAAGTTGTCGAAACGCGGCCGACAGCGCAGCGAATCTTGGCGTACACGCTCGACACGATTTTGCGACTGCTCCATCCGATGACGCCGTTCATTTGCGAGGATGTGTGGCAACGCTTGAATGCCGCCGCGCCGCAGCGGGGACTAACGAAGCCTCAAGCTGCTGCCGAAAGCGTGATGATCGCCTCGTGGCCGGAAGCAGATCAGTCGCTGATCAATGACGAGATCGAAACCCGCTTCGCCCGCTTCCAGCAAGTCCTCGCCGGCCTGCGCGAGGTCCGCGCTCGCCAAGGCATTGCTCCCAAGGCAATCGTACACTTTGCCGCCCGCTGCGATGCGGAAACTACGATGTTGCTCGAACCGATGCGCCCTTACTTCGAATCGATGGCCGGTGCAACGCTCATGGCAATCGGTTCAAACATCCCGGTGCCGCCGTTATCGGCCCATTTCACCGCCGCGGGCATCGAAGCCTTCGTGGACCTAGCCGACCATATCGACGTGGCCGCCGAGAAAGCTCGCAAGGAAAAGGAACTCGCCAAATATGACCAGCTCATCGCCGCCAAGGAAAAACAGCTTGCCAACGAAGCCTTTGTCAGTCGCGCGCCCGAAGCGGTCATTGCCAAGGAACGTGCGGCGCTCGAAGAATTAAAAGACGTCCGGGAGTCGACTCGAGCGATGCTTCAGCAGCTTTCCAGAATCGGATCCGTACCGTCGTGAACTCAATTTGAAGCTGGTATGTTGGGAGGCCGACTTTTCCAGTGCGAAATCCCTGCATCAAGTAAATTCCTGCGCAGCACGTTATCCACAAATTCTGGCGAGGAGCCTCATTCTTTAATCAGCTCCGCTACCGTCTTGCCGGCAGGAATCATTGGCAGCACATGTTCTTGATAGGGGACTTCCACGTCGAGCACAAATGGGCCGGGGTAAGCGATCATTTCCTTGATCGCCGTGTTGAGATCGCTTTTCTGCTTGACGCCGGCCGCGCCGCAGCCGAAGCCTTTGGCGATGGTGACGAAATCGGGGTATCGCTCGTCCGGGCTGAGGCCATCTCCTTCGCCGATCGCTTCGGGATGATCGATCGGGCCGAGGTAGGTGTGCGCGCGATTGCCTTGATGGAAACGATCTTCCCACTGCACGACCATGCCCAAGTGTTGGTTGTTGAGCAGCAGCACTTTCACGGGTAATTTTTCGCAATAGGCGGTCGCCAACTCTTGGACGTTCATCAAGAAGCTTCCGTCGCCGTCAATATCGACGACCAATTTGTCGGGATTGGCCGCCTTCGCGCCGATCGCCGTGGGCAAGCCGAAGCCCATCGTTCCCAGGCCAGAACTGCTCAAAAACGTTCGTGGATGCATGAACTTGAAGTGTTGCGCCGCCCACATTTGATGCTGGCCGACGCCCACCGTGATGATCGTATCCTCGCCGCGAGTGATGTTCGACAATTCGTCGATCGCGTGTTGCGGCAGGATGCCGTCGAACGATTTGTCGTAGGTCATCGGGTCCGATTTTTTCCACGCCGCGATCTGCGTGCGCCAGTCGTCGAGATCGTCTGGCGCTTCAACGATTTTGTTCAATTCTGCCAGTGCAAACTTGATGTCGCTGACGATCGGAATATGGGCCGCTTTGTTCTTGTTGATTTCAGAGGGGTCGATATCGATATGCACGATGAACCCGTGCTTGGCAAATTCCGAAACTTTGCCGGTCACGCGGTCGTCGAACCGCACGCCCAGCGCCAATAGCAAGTCGGCTTCATTGACCGCATAGTTCGAATAGACCGTGCCGTGCATGCCCAACATGCCGAGCGAACCAGGATCATTGGCGGGAATTGCTCCCAGCCCCATTAACGTCATCGCCACTGGAATTCCAGTCTTGCGGGCAAATTCTCGCAGCTCGCGGCTCGCTTCGCCGCTAATCACGCCGCCGCCGGCGTAGATGATCGGCCGCTTCGCTCGTTTGATGGCGGCGGCAACTTGCTTGATCTGTTCGGGCTTCGCCTTGCGGTCGCCAACGCAGTAGCCCGGCAAGTTCATCGGAACATCATATTTAGGCTCGATCGCCGCCAACTGCACATTTTTCGGCACATCCACCAGCACCGGCCCCGGTCGCCCCGTCGTGGCAATATAAAACGCCTCGCGCATCACTCGGGCCACGTCGTTGACGTCCGTTACCAGATAGTGATGCTTCGTAATGCCGCGGCAGACTTCGACAATCGGCGTTTCCTGAAATGCGTCGGTGCCGATGACCGCGGTGCCAACCTGGCCGGTAATGGCAATCAGCGGCACGCTATCCATCTTGGCGTCGGCAATGGCCGTGACCAGGTTCAGCGCCCCAGGACCGCTAGTTGCCATGCAGACGCCCGGTTTTCCGGTCGTCCGCGCCAGCCCCTGGGCGGCAAACGCCCCCCCTTGCTCGTGCCGCGGCAAAATCGTGCGAATTTTGTCTTTATACCGGGTCAGCGACTGATGCAACGGCATGCTTGCGCCACCCGGATAGGCAAAAATGACCTCCACGCCGTGATTGATCAGTGACTGCACCACCGCGTCGCTGCCGGTGATTGCTTCGCTCGAAACGCGCAATTTCGTCGCCGTTGCCACGATGCCTACCTCGTTTGTTTATTAGTCAGGGTTCTAGAGTCTGAAATGCGTCGCCTTATACAACCAGGATAGGCTGAATGGCGAACCAAAAAATGACTGAAAAGCGTTTTGCCATAACACATTAGGATATGTCGACGACGACGCAGTTGCAACCGCCGCCACGGTACTGAAATCGACCATAACGGCACGCAGCAAAGACCGTCGATCCGGATATTCGGTTCGCGCCGCCCGCGAATCCACCTTGACCGATTTTGCCGCGAAAACGATCATTCGCCGCCCGCGAACCATTGAATCCAAACTTCAGGGCCTCCTGAAATCCCCCGTGGCGGAGGTCCGATGAGGTCTAGACCGAAGAAGTCCCCGCACGGATTCAGGGTGCAACGCCAGCCAACCAATCTATGAATGGAGTTTGTGCCGTGCAGAAATACCGCTCGATCGCTATTCGATCCACCATCGTCGCTTTCCTAGTATCATTTTGCGCCACAGTCGGCGTCTTTGGCGCGGATGACGTTCGATTCACTTGCCGTCCGCCACAGGTCGGCCATTATGGAACTCATGATGTGAATTACGAGTTGGAACTCGACGTCTCGCTGCGCCAGGCTCAACAGGTTGTTTCTTCCGAAAAGCAGCAGTTGGTTCGCAAGCAGACTCGGCAGATTACCGTCATGAAAACCGTCGGCGAGTGCGTCATGCAGGTTCGCGTCCATTACCCGAAAGCGCAAGCCACCGTCACCCGCGGCAAGGAAAGCGGCCATAACGAAACGCAGCCGATCGAAGGCAAAACGTATTTGGTGGAGCGAGTGAAGAACGATTTGGTCATTCACCATGAAGACGGCGGCGAAGTTCCCGAAGAAGAACGCTCGTTGGTTGCCGCCAGCATGGACAGCGTTGGTCGCCCCAACCCGCTCGGCAAGTTCCTCAATGGCAAAACCGTCGCGATTGGCCAAACGCTTGTCTTGCCCAACGAGATGGCGACGGACTTGCTCGGGCTGCGAGAAACTGGCGGCAATGCTCAGCGAGTTGAGCTGACGCTGCACACAGTTCGCCAAGAACCCGACCGCCGCGTGGCCGACTTCGCGATGTTGGTCGTTATCAAGCCCGATGCCAGTACTTCGCTCGATATCGAGGGACACATCCAGCTCGATGTGGATACCTGCCAAGTCGCCGCCGCCAACTTCACGGGTCCGGTGGCAATCGAAGAAACCTATGGCCCGAAGGGCCACACTTTCCAAATGCGCAGCGACGGCACGATGCGGGTAGCGATCCGCTCGCACTATGCAAATCGCTAGCCTCAAGGCGGCAATCCGAAAACTGCCTCCGCGACCGTCAGACGACCGATCTGATACAACCGTTTTCCGATGCGCGCAAATCGAGTTCAGAAGCTCGCCGATAGCGTCGCGTGTGAGTATGAACGTATCGACACCGTTGAACGGCTTGTGTGCTGGCGGCCGAAAAAGTTCAAAACTGTCGGTCGAATTGGCCTTTTTTCTAAAAAGATCTCCAGAATTCGTACCCTGATCGCTCAATCAGTTGACACCGGCTTGTTGGCAACTGTAATAGATGGGACATGGAAAATGGGAGAACTTCTTTGATCAAGGCAACTACCGATGCGACTCATCTGGAATCGAGCGGCTTTTTGGATTCGATTGGGCATTGTGTGCGTTTTTCTGGTCCTCTGCTCTCGATCGTTCGCCGACGATCGCTCATTCGACGGCACGGGCAATAACCTATCGAATCTGACCTGGGGCGCTGCTGGAGCTGATTTCTTGCGGAAATCGACCGCGGCCTATGCCGACGGCATATCGAGTCTCGCGGGCACCACGCGGCTCGGCCCACGCGAGATTAGCAACGCGGTCATTGCGCAACCCGCACTCACGCCCAATTCGCAGGGCCTCAGCGGTTTCGTTTTTCAATGGGGGCAATTGATCGACCATGACATGGACCTCACCGATTTAGCCTCGCCGAGCGAACCCTTCGATATTTCGATTCCACCGGGCGATGTGATTTTCAACCCTGCGGTGCCGATGCCGTTCATCAGGTCGAAATATGATCTCGCCACCGGTACGGTTTTGGGGAATCCGCGCCAACAGATCAATTCCAATACGTCCTACCTCGACGCGTCGATGGTCTATGGCTCTGACTCGACCCGCGCTGCAGCGCTGCGATCGTTCAGCGGCGGACGCTTGCTTACGAGTCCTGGCAACTTATTGCCACTCAACACGATGGGATTGCTGAATGCCGACAACGCCGACCCTAATCCTGATCAGTATTACGTGGCCGGCGACGTGCGCGTGAATGAACAAGTCGGTCTGACCGCGATCCAGACTCTGTTCATGCGCGAACACAATCGTCAAGCCGATCTGCTGGCATCGCAAAATCCAAGTTGGAACGACGAGCAGATTTATCAACAGGCCCGCAAGATCGTCGGCGCGGAAGTACAGTCGATTACCTTCCGTGAATTCCTTCCCGCGCTGCTCGGTTCCTCAGCGCCGGGAATCAGCAGCGTCTATAACCCGAGTGTAAATTCCACGATTGCCAACGAGTTTGCGACCGCCTTATTCCGCGTCGGACATACGATGCTGCCGCCGCAGCTTTTGCGCGTGCAAAACGATGGCGTTCCAGCACCTGGAGGGCCGCTAGCGCTGCGCGATGCGTTTTTCCAACAACAAAACATGTCCAGCCCCCTTCAACTCGAATACATTTTGAAGGGACTCGCCGTCAATCAGCAACAAGAAATCGATGCGCATATCGTCGATGACGTGCGAAACTTTCTGTTCGGCGACCCGTTGCCAGGGGTGGGATTCGATTTGGCGGCCTTAAACATCCAGCGCGGCCGCGATCATGGCTTGCCCGATTACAATTCGTTGCGCTCGGCCTATGGGTTGTCGGTCGTCAGTAGTTTTTCCGACATTACCTCCGATTCCTTTGTGCAAGCGGCGCTGTTGGCCGTCTACGGCAATGTCAATAACATCGACCCGTGGGTCGGCGCTGTGTCGGAAGACCACCTGCCAGGGATGGAAGTGGGACCACTGATTGCCGCCGCCCTAATCGATCAGTTTACACGGCTGCGCGACGGCGACCGTTTCTGGTTCACGAATGACCCAAGCTTCACTCCGGACGAGTTGAATTGGCTGGAAAACGTCCGCTTGTGCGACATTGTTCATTGGAACAGCGGCATTACGACGATGCAGGCCAATGCGTTCTTTGTGCCCGAAGCGAGCGGCATTGTTGCAGCAACGCTCGGCTTGGCGTCGATGCTGGCGCTGCGACTGAAACTGCGGCTCGAAACGAAATCGTTTTAATGTCCACCGCTTGAAGAAGTGCCTTGACGGCAGGTGGAAATCTTTTGAACGACGTTCGCAGTCCGCTCAATGTCCGCTCGCGAAACGTCCAGATGGGTCACGGCTCGCACAGCCTGCGGAGCGATCGCCAGCATGAGCACTCCGCGCTCGCGCGCGGCCGCGGCGAACTCCTTGGCCGTTCCCCACGACGGCTCGATGCGGAAGATCACGATGTTCGTTTCAACAGTCTTTGGCCACAGTTCGAGTGCCTCGCACTCGGCAATTGCGTCGGCCAGCAGCCGCGCGTGCGCATGGTCTACGGCCAAGCGATCGACGTGATGATCGAGCGCAACGAGCGCCGCCGCGGCCACCACTCCGGCCTGCCGCATCGACCCTCCCAAAGCCCGCCGATGCCGTCGGGCTTGCTGAATCGCCGACTTCGATCCGCAGAGCGCCGAGCCGACCGGCGCGCCCAGGCCCTTGCTGAAGCAGCAACTCACGGTATCAAAATTCACGGCCCAATTTGGCGCGGCAATGCCCGTGGCCACTACCGCGTTGAACAATCGCGCGCCGTCCAAATGCGTCGACAAGCCTTTCTCGTGCGCCCAGCGGCAGATGCACTCGACCGACTCATACGGCTGAATCCGTCCTGCGCCGCGGTTGTGCGTGATTTCCAGACACACCAGCTTCGTGCGGGAAAAGAGGTCGCCCTCCGGCCGAATCGCATCGACCAATTGATCCGGCCGAAGCACGCCGAACTCTCCTTCGACCGGCCTGGCCGCCAGTCCGCTGAGTTGCGCGAAAGCCCCTTGCTCAAAGTTGTAGATGTGGCAATTCGCCTCGCAGATGAATTCATCGCCTGGCGAGCAATGCAGACGAATGCCAATCTGATTCGACATGGTGCCGCTGGGTACAAACAGCGCCGCTTCCTTGTCCAGCATCGCGGCAATCCGCTCTTCCAGTTTGGCGACGGTCGGATCCTCCCGATTGCAATCGTCGCCAACTTCCGCGGCAGCCATCGCGGCCCGCATTTCCCTGGTAGGCTTGGTCAGCGTATCGCTTCGTAAATCGATGATGGATGGGCGCACTGGATAATCTCCAACACCATTAGAACACGTCGTTCAATCGTTGGAAATAACCGATGGCGCGTTGCGCAGCGTCGCCGGAATATCAAGGAGCAGCCGTCAGATTCCACAAATGCCGCTAGGGATACTTTCTCCGTCGAAACCTGACGCAATTCGGAATCAGCTCGGCAGGAAGTGGTTGAGTCGGCTTCGCTTCCCGACGAGGCGCGACATAGGATTTGGCAATGCACGAGACACAACAGAGCCTCGTAGCTGATTTCGCGTAAATCCGCTACACTTTGAGGGTAAAGTCCTCAGATCACCATTCAACCAATCTCATGTACCGGGCAACTCCATGATCCTCTACATCGTTCGCCACGCATGGGCAGAAGACTGCGACGCCAATCGATGGCCCGATGATGGCCTGCGGCCCATCACGAAAAAGGGCCGCAAGCGATTTGCCAAATACCTGCGGCGGATGGATGAGTCCGATTTTGCTCCGCAAATTGTCGCGACCAGCCCATTGCTGCGTTGCCGTCAGACCGCCGAGATCCTCGTCGATCACCTTCCCGAACAGCCCAGCGTCGTGGAACTCGAAGCCCTCGCCCCTGGCTCCGACCTGCCGCTGCTCATTCAATGGACGGCCGCCCAAGAGGCCGATGAAATTGCCTGGGTCGGTCACGCTCCCGATGTCGGCCGACTGGCGGCCACTCTCATTGGCAGCGAAAATGCCGCAATCAGCTTCACAAAAGGCGCGGTCGCCTGCATCCAATTCGATGGGCCAATCGCCATTGGCAACGGCCAATTGGAATGGCTGGCAACGGCACGTTTGTTCGGCGTATAGTTCCTTCGAAGCCGGTTGTTCCCTATCAGCGACAGCGCGGCAATGCGCACGGGGCCGGGAAAATGGTGCTCGCATAAAAAAATTGGCGGCGCGACGGCCGGTGCGCAATTTTGGCGTTTGTCGAAGAGACTGCACTTTCTGAATAACGGTTTAACTTACGCAGCCAAGCCGATGAGGCGCTGCGTTAGTTGCAGGATTTTTTGAGGGAGGGTGGTCGCGGCGGCGAGGGTCGATAATTCGGTTTGCAGGATGAGTT
>JADZDJ010000114.1 GCA_020851115.1 Pirellulales bacterium | reverse complement strand
CCGGCGTTCGGCTCACCAAGTCCGCCTTCCGCCCCATCGCCGCACGCTTGACCCGCTCTTCCGCTCTGCCTAAATGGAGCGCCATCATTCAACCAAATACCGGGTAGTTCTTTTCCGGCCGGCTGCCTTGACTCACGCTACGCAGGCGTCGAGCAGGTCATGCTAATCTGCGACAACCTGAACATGCACTCCAAGCGAGCGATCTACGAAGCGTTTCCGACCGAGCTGGTCCGCGGCTCCGTGTGGCGGATCGAATTCGCAGGCACTCCCATACATGGGAGTTGGTTGAACGTGACGGAGTGCGGCTTGAGTTGCATGACCAGCCGATGCTGGAAAGGCCGACAGATGGCGACTCCGACGCGCTGGAGACCGAAATTTTCGCCTGGTCAAGGCTTCGTCAACGAGAAGCTTCGAGCCGTCGATCGGCAATTCACGATCAACCATGCGGAGGTCGAGTTGAAGCGGCTCTACCCAAAAACCAGCCTAAACAGGGCACTAGCTGCCATTCAGGCTGCGCTGGCAGCGAGCAACGTCGGCGGATGCTGCCACGGGGTTTATCTTCAAATAATCGACAGCTATTGCGATCGCCTCATCGAAATAGTAGTCTCGCTTGATTTTTTCACCTTTGGATTCGTCGAGCTTCTTATACTCTTCTTCCTCTTCCTTGTCGGCATTGAGCTCGGCGCGGTCAGCCATGAACTTGGATTCATTGAGGGATACCGCTTTGCGCTTCTTTTGTTCTTCATAGCGAGTTATCTTCTTTTCGATTTTCTTGAAGTCGTCCGAACGATCAACGCGCGCTTTCGAGCGGTTGCGCAGCTCATTCAGCAACGCTTTGCTGGCCTGATTGGCATTGACGAAATTCGCCGGGTCAACGTGGTCGAACTTGAGCGCGTAATCCAAATCAGCCTCACCGACGTCCAAGTGCGTCGACAGCGATGGCAATTCAATGTCGGAAACAACGCCACGATTCTGAGTGCTATCGCCGTTGGGCCGATAGAACTGCTGGATGGTGATCTTGAGCGCGCCCATCGCATCAACATTTCGCAGGCCGGGGAACAGCGCGTCCTTTACGTCCATGAGGCTTTGCACCGTGCCTTTGCCGTGCGACGTGCGATCGCCGACCACAATGCCGCGGCCATAGTCTTGAATGGCACCGGCGAAAATTTCGCTGGCACTGGCACTAAACTTGCTCGATAGAACAATCAGCGGGCCTGACCAGGCTACGCCCTTGTCGGTGTCGTCGTAATGTTGAACGCGGCCGTTGGGATCTTTGACTTGCACGATCGGCCCTTCGTCGATGAATAGCCCCGTGCAGCTAATTGCTTCGGTCAGCGACCCGCCGCCGTTGCGACGCAGATCGAAGATCACCGCATCGACTCCTTTGGCGTTGAAATCTTCGAGTATCTTTCGGACGTCGCGCGTTGTGCTCTTGAAATCTGGCAAGCCGAGCTTGAGACCTTCCATGTCGAGATAGAAGCTTGGCAAATCGATGACGCCGATTTTGTAGGGCTGACCGTTCGACTTGGCACCCGCGTCGAAAATCGCCGACTGGGCTTCGCTATCCTTCAATTCGACCCGTGCCCGAGTGATCTCGATGACTTTTTCGGCGCCATCTGCCGCAACCACTTTCAAGCGAACAATCGTGCCGGCCGGACCTCGGATCAAGTCGACAACGTCGTTGAGATTCATGTCTTCGACGTCGACGAACTCACCCTTCAAGTCCTGGGCTACGCCAACGATCCGATCTTCGGGCTTCAAGCGGCCGTCTTTTTCGGCGGCCCCGCCAGGAATGAGCCGGGCGACCTTGGTGTAGCCGTCTTCAGGATCGTATTCGAGAGCCGCGCCGATTCCTTCCAAGCGCAGTCGCATGATGATGTCAAAATTATCGAGCGAACTCTGCGACATATAGCTGGTGTGCGGGTCGAAGCTTTGCGTAAAGGCCGTCAGATAGCGCTCCAGTAGCTCATCGCCGGTCATTTGATGCCAACGCTTGGCAAAGCTGTGATAGCGCTTGGAGATCTTTTCCTTCGCCTTCTGCGCGTCGATTTTGTCGGCTTTCTTGACCAGCAGATCGTACTTGATTCGCTTCCGCCAGCGGTCTTTGATTTCCGTGTCGTTGGTGGCGTAAGTGGTCAGCTTCGGGTCGGTGACCATCTCTTCATCGACGGTAAAATCCTGCTCCTGGCCGAGTAATTCATCGACGAGTTGCACTCGTTGATCGACGCGCTCGAGGAACCGGTTGAATACCTTGTGAGCAAATCCGATGAACGAATTGTCACTGCGTTTCAACAGATCGCGAGCCAGATCGTCGAGTTGCTTTTTGGTTCCGGAGAATTCATCGACGTCCGACTGCGTGAAATAGAGCTTGAATGGATCGAGCATTTTGAAGAACGTCGTAAACGTCCGCTCGGAGATTTCATCGTCGAGCGGGTGCTTCGACAGATGGTCGGTCCTGAGCTTGGCAATGACCGTAAAGGCGATTTGTCGGTCATTGGCCTTTTGCCCTTGAACTTCGGCCTGACTGCGGCTCGAGGCGACAACGGCCGCCAAAATTGCTCCCATCGCTAGACCGACCAGCCAACGTCCACCGCGTTTCCGCAAAGCTGCAACGTAGTTCATGCGATTCCTCAAAAATAAAGCGATTCCGATCTGGCAAATTGAACGAACCAGTCCCGACAATCGCCAGCCGTTAGACAAGTATCGTGCGAACGACAAGCGTGGGCGCCTTGAAGCACCTCTTCTTCAAACTGTTCCTGATGCGCAAAATACAAAGCAGAGCCGTCTTGGCGCATCACGGCGTTCTTTGCACACTCCATTGGCAAGCCATTAAGAGACTCGCCCAAGTGCCGCAAGTCCCCTTCCTTCAATAACTTACAATGCCCGTGTCGATCTTATCCGTTACTCCCAACGCGGGCAAGATCGAAAAAGCACTCCCTTGTTACGCAAGTGACAATCTCCAAGGTCGCACAGCCTGGGAGTTTTTCGATTTTCTGCGACCACACCTTACAATCCTTTCAGTCGGAATCTATTCGCAAACCGCATTGCCGGCACAACCCAATCACCGCTTGCGCCACCAACGGAGATGGTCCAAGGTGGGGTGTCACCGTTAATAGCCGATCGGTTTGCCGTCTTGCTTGCCCAGCGACGGCTTTGGTGATTTGTGCAAGAATCTGGCCTGCGAACAGCAAATGCGGCTGCACGACAATATGTTCGAATCGCGATTCCGCCGCCAATTGCAATCCAGCCTCAAGACTCGGCTCCGCCATTGCGACAAAGCTAACCACGACTTTCCCTAACTGCGAGCGCTGCGCACGAAGTGCCGCAAAGCGGTGCATCTGGGCGATCGCCGTCGGATCGGAATTACCCCGGCCCACCAGCAAAAGCAGCGTATTTTCGAGTGTAAACTCAGGTCGCTTGCAGATCGCCTCTGCAAATCTCTGTTCTGAAAGTTCAATGATTTCAGGTTGGCACTCCAACGGGGGCACATGCTGGATCGCGGCGCAATCGTTCCCCTGGATCGCGGCTTGGATCGCTGCCGGAATATCTCGCTTCGCATGGCCCGCGGCAAACAGCAGTAGCGGACAGGCGACGATTCTTTGCACGCTCCGTTCCAACAGCCGGCGCACCCCCGTGGCGATGTCGGGCTCGGCGATTTCCAAGAAACACGACTCAACTGGAAACTCTGCCGCCGCCGCTCGAATCTGACCTACGACCTCAAAAAACTCGGCCAAACCTGCCTGCTGGCGAGTGCCATGTCCGATCAGCAAGAGGCCCGATCGTGCCGTGTTCCGCAAAGGTGGGAATGCACCAAACGACATGAGGGTGGTATATTGCAAGAGATGCCCGTGGTCAGCGGCCCGTAGCGAGCAGTCCGTGCTGCCATGCTGCTACGACTGGCCCCTGACAAACAACTTCCATTTTACGCTTTGTCGTCGCCTCAATCACGCCCCGTGTCTGCTGCCGCCTTGCCAAAATACGCGTACTTCACGGGGACCGTCGGGGGCCGCGCCGGGGAAAATTTTTTACTCGATCGGGGATGCGTCAACCGTATCGGCCGGGGTGAGGACTGCCAAGTCAATCTGCTCGACCCGCTCTGTTCGCGCGTTCATGCCGAAGTGCGGTTCGACGGCGGCCGCTGGCTGGTAAAAGATGCCGGCAGCCGCAACGGCACCTATGCCAATCAGCAAAAGCTCGACGACGAAGCCGTGTTGGTGGAAGGAACCACGCTGAAAATCGGCTCCACTGAATTCGAGTTTCATCTGGCCGATCAACCACCGACCGTCGTCACCGAATTGGACGACACCTATACGCAAACGACCCTGGTCCGCGATTCACCCGTCAGCCTGTTCGACAGCAGCATGGCGGCGCTGGCCGCTCTGCAAGACGCCGAACAGGCCAAGCGCGTAATCGTGTTGCACCAGCTTTGCGTAAAGCTACTGGGCTGCGACCAGCCGGAAGAAGTCATTCGCATTTCGCTGGATTTACTCAAAGATCAATGCCGGGCATCGATCGTCGGCTTTTTGTGGATCGACGATCAGGGGCGATTGAAACCCAAGCACATAGTCCCGCAAGGGGCCGCAGAGCCGGTGATATTGAGCGATTCGCTCACGGAGTTGGTCTGCCGCCAGGGACACGCAGTTTGGATCGCCAAGCAAAAGGCCGGCGATACCCCTTCTGGCAGCCTGGGGCACTTTGCCGACGCGCTGTGCGTGCCGCTCATTCACGATCACACGACGCTGGGCGCGATTCACGCCTATCTCGATCAGGGTAAATTTCGCCAGACCGATTTCGATTTTGCCATCTCGCTGGCGAACATGCTAGTAATTGCGCTGGTGCGGGCGTATCGTCAGACGAGCCTTGAAGTGGAATTTCAGCGGCTGGTCGATAAATCGTCTGCTTACAATGAACTGCTTGGCGACTGCCCCCCGATGCGAGAGTTGAAAACGAAGATCGGCCGCCTCGCCCGCGCCAGCGGCTGCGTACTGATTCGCGGCGAAAGTGGATCGGGAAAGGAGCTTGTCGCGCGGGCGATTCACAAGGCCAGCCCGCGACACGATCGGCCGATGTTGTGCGTCAATTGCGCGGCAATTCCGGTAGAACTGATGGAAAGCCAGCTTTTTGGCCACAAAGCCGGAGCATTCACCAGTGCCGACCGCGACCACATCGGCTTCTTCCAGCAAGCTGACGGCGGCACGTTGTTTCTCGACGAAGTGGGCGAGTTGACGCTCGAAGGGCAGGCGAAACTGTTGCGAATTCTCGAAGGGCATCCGTTCTTGCCCGTGGGAGGCACGCAACTTGTAACGGTGGACGTGCGGGTGATTGCCGCGACGAATCAAGACCTGCAAACCTACGTTCGGCAGAAGAAATTTCGTGAAGATTTGTACTACCGGCTCAGCGTATTCGAGCTGTTCGTCCCGCCGCTGCGCGACCGCGGCAGCGACATCACACTGCTCATTGAGCATTTTTTCGATCATTTCCGCCGCCAGCACGGCCGGCCGACATTGGAAATTTCCACCGAAGCTCGCGACAAGATGTGTGCATACAACTGGCCGGGCAACGTGCGGCAGCTTCGCAACGTGATTGATAGCGCCGTCGTGCTGGCCGGCGACAACTGCATCGAAGCCGGCGACCTGGGCCTGCGCGACGCGGTCGGCGTAGCGGAACTCGAATCTCTCTCGCTTGACTATTGGGAGCGCCGCTTGATCGACGAAGCCATGAAACGCACCAGCGGCAACATCCCCGAAGCCGCCAAATTACTTGGCATTGGCCGAGCGACTTTGTATCGAAAGCTGGATGAGTATAAGCTGGCGCGATAGGGGCTGGATCCCCCTTTGCCATATTCTGCGCCCCTTTTTCGCGGGTGAGCTACGGTCGAGGAGGACGATCTAGCTTGAAGATCTCGGCAATGGCCATGACGGTTGACAGCAAACCACAACAATACGTCAACGGCCCTTGTGATCACATGTAGCACAGAAAATCACCAAGATCAAATGCAGTCGACTGCGGCAGAGTCTTGTCGATTCTCACGAGCGGAGCCGGTGGCATATTTCGGCGCCAATTAGGGACAAATCCTTAGCTCTTCAGTTGCCGAATAATCGCGTCAGCCATTTCTCGCGTACCGACGGCCGTGGGATCGTCTCGACGCGGTTTGAGGTCATAGGTGACAGCTTGGCCGGCGGCGATCACGTCACCGACCGCTTTTTCCAGGCGTGCTGCCGCATCGGTTTCACCTAAGTGTCGCAGCATCAACATTCCAGAAAGAACCACCGCAGTCGGGTTCACTTTATTCTTGCCAGCATATTTCGGCGCGCTGCCATGAGTGGCTTCGAATACTGCCCCTTCGGGGCCGATGTTGGCCCCTGGGGCCACTCCCAAGCCGCCGACCAACCCGGCGCACAAATCGCTAAGCACGTCACCATACAAGTTCGGCAATACCAGCACATCGTACATGTCGGGCCACTGCACCAATTGCATGCACATATTATCAACGATGCGATCATCGAACTCGATATCGGGAAAGTCTTTCGCCACGCGGCGCGAAACTTCGAGCCACAGCCCGTCGCTGTGCTTCATGATGTTTGCCTTGTGGACACTGGTAACTTTCTTCCGGCCGTTCTTCCGAGCATATTCAAACGCATAGCGGACGATTCGCTCGCTCCCCGAAACGCTGATCGGCTTAATCGAAACGCCGGTCTCGTCGAGGCCGGTTTTGATTTTCCCAGACGACGACTTCTCGTTAATGAACTGAATCAACTCCGCCGTTTCAGATTTCCCGCATTCGAATTCCACGCCAGCGTACAGGTCTTCGGTGTTTTCGCGGATTATCACCAGGTCGACGGGCACTTTTTCGAAATAGCTGCGCACGCCCTTGTAATGCTTGCACGGCCGCACGCAAGCAAATAGCCCCAGCGCCTGACGTAGATAAACGTTGATGCTGCGAAAGCCGGTGCCGACCGGAGTCGTGATCGGCGCCTTGAGTGCGCACTTCGTGCGCTTCACGCTGGCCATCGTGGCCTCGGGCAGCGGCGTTCCTGTGCGCGCCATCACATCGACCCCCGCTTCTTGAAGATCCCAATGGATATCGACCCCAGTCGCGTCGATGCAGCGCCGTGCCGCCTCAGCCAATTCCGGACCAGTCCCGTCGCCACGGATGAGCGTAACTTCGTGTACCATGATGATCGATTCTAAAACCGACGGAGGCGGTTAACCTCTCGGGGTCGGTCTTGAAAGTACTCCTATAAATTGAATTCTTTGGGAAATCGCCAAAATACCAAACGATTCTGTCAGAACGCTAGCCCGCATTTCTCAGTGCATCGTGAAAAGGTGTTGGTTTTCCGTGGGTGCAAGTCCCACCCGGCAAAGGGTCGCTCCAGCCGGAAGCAGTCGGAGCGGCAGT